>JAHJDS010000287.1 GCA_018812395.1 Pseudomonadota bacterium | reverse complement strand
GTGCCGGGCGGCGATGGGGCTGTAGGAGTTGGGCTGGTGGGCCACGCCCATGCCCTCCATGGCGCAGGAGGGCCGCTCGGTGGCGAACATGCGGGCCGCGGCCACGATCTGGTCGCCCGGGACCCGGGTGATTTCGGAGACCTTGGCGACCGGATATTCCCGGGCCCGCTCGGCCAGTTCGTCAAACCCGTGGCACCAGTTGGTGACGAAATCCTGGTCGTACAGGTCCTCCTCGATAATCACGTTGATCATCCCCAGGAGCAGGGCGGCGTCCGTCCCCGGGCGGACCCGCAGCCACAGGTCCGCCGCCTCGGCCGATTCGGAACGTCGGGGGTCGATGACGATCAGCTTGGTCCCCCGCTCCTTGGCGGACTTGAGGTATCCCTCCCAGATCGTCTGGTGGGTGTGCGGGGGATTGCGCCCGATCAGCATCAGGCACCGCGTGCTTTCCAGTTTTTCGACGTTCATCCAGTAGGGCCACCATCCGAACAAGGTCGTGGCCACCACGGCCGAATTCCCGTGGCAGATCTGGGCCTGGCCGCACTGGTTCGGGCTGCCGAAGAGATTGAGGAACCGGGAGTTGAGTTCCTCGTAGGACCGGCTCGTCCCGGCGGTGACGCCCAGGGCTTCCGCGCCGTATTGTCCTTTGAGCCGGGTCAGCTTGGCGGCGATTTCGTCCAGGGCCTCATCCCAGGTGATGCGTTGCCACTTGTTCTCGCCCTTGTCTCCGACCCTCTTGAGGGGGTAATTCAGCCGGCCGGGGTGATAGAACCTTTCCAGGTCGGAACAGTACTTTCTCGGACAGGCCTTGATGGGAGACGTGCTGATCTTGATTAGCCGACCATCTTCCACCTCGACTTCCAAACGACATCGCGGCTTACACCAGAAACATATTGAATGTTTAATTTCTCTAGGCACGTTATATCCCTCCTGTGCTATGACCGCCCAACCGATTCCCGTTGGGTGAACGCCTTGAAGACTATTTTTTTTTAAAAAGCGTCGGGTGTCAAATCACTTTTTTTCATCAAGCTATAACCTCGACTCAGCTTGAAGTGTTATTCGACAGACCAAATCAATTGCCGGCTTTTACTAAAGCGGATACAGATCAATAGCGGCGGAGTAGATCAACTAGCTACATTATCGCAGATGGTATCTTATCCGTTCGGTATCTTAATTCGGGTCATGGCCCGTTGCATCAACAGCTGGTAGCCGGTCCTTTTTCCCAGAGTGGGCTTGACCTCACGCTGGTTCCACACCGTTTCGGGCCTGGCCTGTACAATGAACAGGCCTTCCGGAAAGTCGAGGTCTTTATCGATAGCCCACTCGATGTCCATCGGCTGTCCGTAATGCGTCTCGATTCTTTTTCCGACCTTCACCAGTTCAACGACTTCCTGGTCCGCCAAGCAGCATTGACCCTGGATCTCGGGGTCCACGTCGGCGTTGACCACTTCCCCTTTTTCCGGGTCAAAAACGCATTCAATATGCTTTTCTGAAATGGTCTTCTCCGAAAACTCCAACACCACCTTGTCGATGACGAATTTGTCCGGATTGACCGAGCCGGACACCACCGTTTCGCCGAGTCCCCAGCTTCCCTCGATCACACACCTCGATCGGTCGCCATTAACCGGGTTCAGGGTGAACATGACGCCGGCGGCTCGGGCGTTGACCATCTTTTGAATTCCGACGCTGATCAATACTTTTTCATGTGGAAAGTCGTTCTTGATGCGATAGCTGACGGCCCGCGGCGTGAAGAGACTGGCCCAGCATTTCTGGACGCTTTCAATCACCTTGTCCACACCTTGAATCCAGAGAAATGTCTCCTGTTGCCCGGCGAAACTCGCCGTCGGCAGGTCCTCGGCCGTGGCGCTCGATCGGACCGCCACGGGGAGGTTTTCAACCCCACATGACTCACAGAGCGTGATGTAAGCCTCCCTGATGGCGTCTCTTATCGAGTTGGAAATGGAAACGCCCTTGATCATGTTTTGCACTTCTTCGGCGACCGCGTTCAGGGCCGTCATGTCACTGGGGTCCAGTCCCAACAGGGCATCATATATTCTGTCTTTTATTCCTGTTTCGGTGATAATCAGGTCATAGCTGTTCGTGGTGACGGCAAAACCGGGCGGGACTCGAATGCCGGCCTTGATCATTTCGCCGAGACTGGCGTTTTTCCCGCCGACCAGGGGGAGGGAGTCTTTATCCGAATCCTTGAAATCGAGGATGTACGCCACCAATTCATCCTTTCTGATCCCGCTCTTCCGCCACCGGGACAGCGGCGGAAGAGCGGGCGGTTTCAGCCAGATCTCACCGGCCTAACGGGCGGTGAGGGTTTTCATCCCTTGCGGGTGACAATGTTGACCACACCCGTGTCGCCGTTGACCTTGACAATGTCGCCGGTCTTGATCACCGAGGTGGCCACCCCGGTGCCCGTCACCGACGGCAGGCCGTATTCCCGGCAGACGATGGCCGCATGGCAGGTCAACCCGCCGATATCGGTCACCGCGGCGGCTATCTTGCCGAACACGGGCGCCCAAGAGGGGTTGGTGTTGGGACAGACCAAGACCTCTCCCGGTTGGAGATCGAAAATGTCCTCGAGGCGCTTTAGCACCCGGGCCGGTCCCTCGACCACGCCCGCCGAAGAGGCGAAGCCCTTGAGTTCCGAGACGTCCGCATCCGCGGGGGCGTCGATACCCTTGAGCCACTCCTTCACCGTATCGGTGGTGATTCCCCACAGCATCACCGTGAAGGGTTCGGCCACTTCCTCGGGCGGGACGCCCAGGGCCGGGGTCGGATTCCAATCCCTGGCGGCTTCCAGGATCTTTTTCCGTTTGTCGGCCTTGTCCTGGTAGAAGCCGCTCCGCAGCGGGATGTCCACCCCCAGGGCCCAGCCGGTGGACACTTCGGTCAGGATTTGCGGGATCTCGTAGCGGTTGAACATGAAGATGTCGTCGACCTCTTTCAACATGCCGCTGTTGACCAACAGCTGCCCCAACTCCCGGATCTTGGCGAACCAGATGGTGTGGAACCAATGCTCGACCCAGAACAGATGGTCCTCGGCAAAGACATAGATCGTCCTGATGGTGTTGTAGGCGTCGTCAAAGGACTTCTGGTCCTCCTCGGTCTTGATCAGGGCGCGGTATTCGGCCACGATGGCGTCCCGCTGCTTTTCGATCTCGTCGAGGGACCGCTCGATCTTCTCTCCCTTGTCCAGCCGCTCCAAATAGCTTTTGATGTAGCTGTAGGGGACTTCCGGCTTGGTCAGCCAACTCCCCTCGTAGTGGTACCAACCGCTGCCGCAGGAAATGTAGAACCAGGGGTCCTTGGACTGCTCGTAGGCCTCGAGCCAGCTCTTCCCGTCGGGCTTGGCCCTGAGTTCCTTGATCTTCTGGGCGAGGGGCGTGTCGCTTTTGAGGATTTCGGCCACGCCGCGCGAGGACTCGGCCAGTCGGGCCAACCGGCAGAGTTCCTCTTCGGGGCGGAACATGGAGACATAGGCGCCGGCCACCATCTTGCCGATGGCGCTTTCACTGATGCCGGGGAAAAGTGACCGGGCCACGTCGGCGAACATCAGGTAGGCGAGATAGGTCAGGTTGAGCAACTCGAAGTGATACTGCCAGCCCTTGAACATGTAATTGACCAGTTTACCGAAGGCCTCCATGATGTCGTAAGAGACATAACAACCGGTCGGGGCGGGCAGGACCTGGTCCTCGGGGATGAATTTCGGCAATTCCGCCGGAATTTCCACCGCGTCCATCTCCTCGCCCAGGGCCTTGAACTTGGTGATCCACTTGTCCCACAACTCATCATAGTGCTTGAAGACGTAGAAGGCTCGTTTTTCAAAAAGCGGCGCCTTCTCGCCGATGACCTCGTCGGGCGGCGGGTTGACCGCGCAGATGTACATGTAGGTCCCGACCATCCTTTGGGCGATGCCCTGGGCCGGCGGGATGCAGAACACCCGGGTGGTGTACTGAGACAGGGCGATCTGCCAGGCCTCATGGAATATCAAATCCAGAGGGGGCATCGGTTCCGGGTCGTGGATCTTGTCCTGATACCAGAACAGGCTCTTCTCCCATCCCTCTCTGTCCTTGGAAAAAAGGTAGTGCGAAGGATACATCTCCTCCCAGCCTTCAAGCTCCGGCGGAACTTGAAACTCGTGAGGATCCGGAAACCTTCCGGCCGCGCCTTGTGCCATGTCTGCCCCCCCCATGCGGTGAGTGATTTGACGGGTTTATTCTTGTTTCTCCGCCGATTGGTCGGCTTCCCGGCCCGAGGGAATCGGACCGGGAAGCGACGCCTTGCCTGGGTCAAGCGGCTTGATCGGGCGGCGGCGTCCCCGGAGGGGTGGGCAGTGTGAGTGGCCACCTCAACCAGAACGCGTTGTGCGCGATCAGTACCGGACCGATGACGCAGAGATTGAAGTAGATGATGAGGATGTTGACGTCCGCGGGCAGCTTCAGGGCGGCGAAGCCCTTGGCCGCCGGACCGAGCACCAACGTCAGGATGATGATCCAGACGGGGACGATGACGCACAGGACGATAAAGGCCGCCAGCGCTCGTTTGAAGTGGGTGAACTTGGTGATCCCCCAGAACTGGAGGTGCCAGGAATAGACCAGGGACCAAAAGATGATCGAGGACCCGACGGCCGCAAAGGAAAAGGACGGGCTGATCTTCAAGGCCAGACTCCCTTGCCAGAAGACGAAGCCCAGGAGGTGGGCCAGGATGGTCTGGGCGATGGCCGCCCCGGGGTGCCCCAGCTTGGCGAACGGCCACCCCTGGGTGATGAAGACCGGGTTGAAGACAAAGAACCAGGCGATGCACCAGACCAGATACCCGGTCAGCCAGTTGACGTTGATGGGCCCTTTACGGTTGATGGGCGTGTTGGCCAAGGGCGTTCCATTGAGATTGGTGAGTAGGCTCCAGATGAGGATGGACAGGCCCATGATGATGACGAAGCTGACGGCCATGGTGGCCCAGGGATGGATTCGGCCCTTGAAAGGCCAGCCGTTCCAGTTGATGCCGTAGAGCAAGGTAAGCCAGAAGGCGATCACCCCGAACCAGAGGTACAGCGGACCGATGGGCCACTTGGGATAGACGTACCTCATAAACAGCAGGATGGCGGCGGTGAAAACGGCCCAGATAACGGTCATGGCAACGCCCCCGCACGCCCGCGACTTCTCCGGGGTCCAGTTCCCGCCAGGGGGCATGAACGGAAAATTGTCGCCCAGCAGGGCCAGGTGCCCCAGGGCGACAAGCATCAACAGGGCGGCCGGGATAAGGACCAGGAAGATATTCTGTACCGGAATGAGGTAAACGAAAACGACTAATCCGATGATTGACCAGCAAAGAAGTTGAATGAGACCGGCGATCGGCCCGTTAGGGCCCACCCCTACTTTTCCGTTTGCCATGACGTCCCCCCTGAATACGGAATTTCGAAACCAAGCAACGTTCCGGTGTGACCTCCGCCATTCGGCTTTTTCGGTCCAGCTTGGCAGTTTACCAAGCCAATAGGGAAGTGTCAAAGCACTTTTTTTCATCAGGTCATAACCGCCGCCCATGAAAGACCACCAAAACCACCGTTTCTCTTGTCTTTCAAGTCGGTTAATGGCCTGCCAACCTAAACGGGCAACGGCAGGGGGGACTCCTTTGCGGACAACCATTCTTTTTTACCGTTTTTTAGTATGCCCCTGGTTCGATGACGTTGCGTCCGGTCCTTGTGTCGCGCCCTGG
>JAHJDS010000597.1 GCA_018812395.1 Pseudomonadota bacterium | reverse complement strand
CGCCTGCCGTACCGCGCCAGCTCACCCATGGCCCTGCTGCGCCTGCACCAGGACGCCGAGGTGCCGGATCCGCGGCAGCACGTCCCGTCGTTGCCACGGTGGTTTGCGCTGCAGTTGCAGCACGCCATGGCCAAGGAACCCGAACAGCGCTACGCCACCGCCACCGAGTGGCTGCACGCGCTGGACGAGGGCGCTGCGCCAGGAGCGCTGGCTCCTGGCAGCAGCGACAGCGGGCCGTCCTGCCGCCTGTGCGGGGCCCTCATGCTGCCCGGGCTGCGCACCTGTGTGGAGTGCGGCGCCGAGCTGGTGGAGTTGCACAGCGTCGATCACGGCGGCCACCGCGTGTACATCGATGCGGTGAGCTGGAGCCAGGCCGATGCCCTGACCTTCGAGCAGAAATACAAGGTGGTGGCCGAGTTGACGGATCTGGGCGCCACGCTCAAGGCGGATCCGGAACAGCTCGAGGTCCGTTTGCGCAACCTGCCGGTGGTGGTGGCAGACCGCCTGTCGCCTGAATCCGCCACCAGGCTGGCCAACCTGCTGATTCGCAGCGGCGTTCCCGCCCGCCCGGGGCGGTCCGGAGCGCGTGGCTTGCTCGAGTACCTGATGCAGCTGGTGCGTCCGACCTATGTGTTGGTCATGCTGGCGTGTGGGCTGGCGCTGGGGGCCGGGATGGCCTTTCGCGCCACTGCGCTGCCCATGTTCTGGATCCAGAGCCTGGGCGCCGGGCTGCTGGTGAGCACGGTGCTGGCGATGGTCGACGTGTTTCATCGCCGACTCCCCCTGGCGCGCATCGAGCGGGGCAGCGCCTTCAGCGCCTCGGACGATCCCCTGCTTCGCCGCGTGGTGTTCGCGCTGCAGGCCGTGCACGCCCCCCGGTTGCGCAGCCTGGTGCGGCGCCTGGTCGGCCGCGCCCTCGAGCTGCGCCAGCGCGTCGAGCAGAGTCCCGAGCTGCGAGCACAGATGCGCGGCGAGATCGATCACGTGATCGCGCGTGCCCTCGACCTCGCCGAGCACTGCGCGCGTCTCGACGACGAGCTGTCCGGCTTCCAGGCCTCGGAGGTCTACGAGCAGCTTCAGGTCCTGGACGAGCGCATTGCCGTGGCCGGCATCCGGGAGACCGCCGAGCTGATCGAGCACAAGCTCGAGCTGCAGGAGCGCCTGGCCAGTGTCGACGAGAAACAGCGCGAACATGTGCTGGGGCTGAACCGGCTGCTGCACGCCCTGGCGCGCCTGACCGCGCTGCATGCCGAGGTCTCCACGCGCCAGGCCGGTGCCGAGAGTGTCACCTCGCTCAGCGTCCTCCTCGGCGAGCTGGGTGCCGAGCTGGCGGCCCACCGCGAGCTCGAGGACAGCCTGCGCGGAGCCTCCACCGAGCCGTCCAGGGTCACAGCAGGATCTTCCTGAGCTGCAGTGCCGCCACATCCGCGCGCCCCACCCCAGCCCTGGCTGCCAGGGCGATGTGGCGCACGTCGTCGACACGCAGCTTTCTGTGCTGGAACTCGGCGAGGCCCAGACCGTAGCTGTCGACGGCCACGATGTCGCGGCCTGCCACCAGTCTATCCAGCGTCACCACCTCGCCGGGCCCGGACGGCCCGTTGGTCAGCAGGGCCCGCGTGGCGTCGAGCAGGGTGAGCCTGGGCCTGACCACCCGAGCCAGATCGGCCACGGCCTGGTGCAGGTCGAGCAGGGTGTGAAACGAGAGTCGATCCTGGATCACGCCCATGTGGTTCTTCAGACCGAAGGTCACCGTGGCCGCGGAATGTGACTTGGCGACGGGGAGATTGATGAAGCAGTCGGCCTCGAGCACCTGTCGCGCCACTGCGGTGCGCTTGAGCGAGATGCCATCGCGGATGCGCAGCGCACGGAAGTCATCGCCCCCGAGAAGGCGCAGCTCCACCTCGGGCAGGGCGCGGAACGCCGCTTCGAGGCCGCAGCGCTTGAAGCACTTGCCAGGCGAGCCGGTGGGGTTCTCGACCACGGTCACGCTGCGCGCTCCGGCCTGCACGCAGGCCCGCGCCACGGCCAGGACCACCTCGGGGTGGGTGGTG
>JAHJDS010000286.1 GCA_018812395.1 Pseudomonadota bacterium | reverse complement strand
CCAACGACGCCACCAGCCTGGTCCTCTACGGCCGCGGCCTGATCTGCGCCGGGCGGCCGGCCGAGGCCGTGGCCTACATCAAGCAGGGGATGCGTCTCAGTCCCTATTATCCGGCCTTCTACCTGCTCCAGCTCAGTCAGGCCTATTTTCAGATGGGCCGCTTTCGGGAGGCCATGCTTGTATCCTCGAAATTTCTGAAAAGATGTCAAAAGGGGGAGTGCTCGCCCGTGGCGGCACACGTCTCTCTGGCCGAAATCTACGCCGAAATGGGGCGACTCCGAAAGGCCAGGCGCCAACTGGCCGCGGCCAAAAAGATCTTTCCCGGATTGTCCCTCGAACTCGTGCGCCGGACCATGACCTATAAGGATCCGGCCATGTTGGAAAAGCACCTCAACGCCCTGCGCAAGGCCGGGCTCAAGTGAGCACCCGGGCGGAGGGACCAGATTGCGCCGCGAACCAGAGGCTCTGATTAAATTTTTCGGGAAACTACTGCCCGAGAATGAGCCGGTCTCCCTGGCCCAACGCCTGGTGCGCTTCCCGACCGAGAATCCGCCCGGCAACGAGGCCGGGGCGATCGAGCATCTGGCCGAGGTGGTCCAAGACTGGGGGTTCGAGACCGAACTCCTGTGGACCGACACCGGCCGGGTGAACCTGGTGGCCCGGCTGGGCTGGGGGAATCGGTCGCGCCGGATACTGTTCAACGGCCACCTGGACGTGGTGCCGTCCGGCGACCAGGCGGCCTGGACCCGGGAGCCGTTCGAGGGCAAGATCGCGGACGGCCGGCTGTGGGGCCGGGGCGCGGCGGACATGAAGGGCGGCGTGGCGGCCATGCTCTGGGCCGCCCGGTTGATCCAGCTTTCCAAAGAACAACCACACGACGCCGAGATCGTCTTTCATCTGGTTTCCGACGAGGAGACCGGCGGGACCCACGGCGCCAAGTTCCTGGTCGACCACGGCCTGGCCCGGGCCGACGCGGCGGTGGTCGGCGAGCCGACCGGGCTCAACGTGGTCGTCGCCTCCAAGGGCGCGATCTGGAGCCGTCTGAACGTCAAGGGCAAATCGGCCCACGGCTCAATACCCCACCTGGGGGAAAACGCCATCGAGCGCATGGCCGACCTGATCCTCCGGCTGGGGGACATGCCGCTTCAGGGCGAGCACCCCCTGCTCGGCCCGCCGACGATCAACCTCGGCACCATCACCGGCGGCTCGAAGATCAACATGGTCCCCGACCGATGCGTCCTCGAGGTGGACCGCCGGGTCCTGCCGGGCGAGTCGCGTCAGGCCGCCCTGGGCCAACTGACCCGTCTGGTGGAGGAATTTCGGGCCGATACCGGCGTGGAGGTCGATTTGGAGGAGATCCTGTACGCCTCCGGCTATGAGATCGACCCTGCGGAAAAGATCGTCCAGGCGGCCTTGCGGGCCGCCGAGGCGGTCACGGGCGAGCCCAAGGAGCCGCGGGGGGCGCGGGGATTCACTGATGCCAGATTTTATTTCCTAGAGGCGGGCATCCCGACGATCATTCTGGGCCCCGGCTCGATCAGCCAGGCCCACGCCGCCGACGAGTTCGTCGAGATCGAACAACTCAGGCTGTCGGTGGGCCTCTATGCTTTGATCATCAGTCGATTTCTGTCGGGCTCAGGCTGAGCCGAGACAGGCCGCCCCACCTCCAATAAAAAGGTGGGGCGGCCCGTGTTGAGGCGTTCTCTGTGGCCGGGCTAAACCGCCAGGGCCTCCAGCCGCTCGGACAGGGCGGCCGAGGCGAGGTTGATCTCCATCCGCAGGGCCATCAGGCCTTGCACGCCCGGCAAATCCTCCAGGTCCAGCCGCTCGAACTGACCGGTCAGGTACCCTTGGTCGCGCAGGTACTCCAGGTGACGGGTCATCTCCTGGGCCTCGGAACGTTGCGAGTAGATGATCGCCACCTGACCCGGCTGGGTCAGCCGCTCCCCGCCCTTGACCCGGGCCTTGTCGATCCGGGACCTGAGGATCTGGTGCCGGACGTCATAGGCCCCGTCCACGTCGAATTTCTTCTCGTCATACCGGAACCGGATGCTGAGCGGGGTGTCCTGGACCAGGATCAGGTGGGCCGTGTCCAGCTCGATCGGCAGCTCGGACTTTAGTTGCGCGGTGTGCCAGGCCAGGCCGCAGGCGACCATGACCTGCCACAGGCGCATGTTTTTCGAGTAGACCGGATTGAATCCACCGTCCTCGGTCATCGAGCCGCCCATGTAGGCCAGGTAGTCCACCCCGTCGGTCCGGTGCCGCTCGAAGTAGTGCGGGAAATTCTGTTGGATTTGGGCCGCCTCCTGATCCAGGTAGGTGGCCAGCCGCTCGTTGAGCAGTGACACGCTCTGCTCAAACTGCCGCCGCCGGTTGTAAACCGTGCCCAGATGGGGGTCGACCGCCTGCCGGTAAAGCTCGACCGCCCGGCCGGCCTTGGGCCCCAATCCCTCCAACTCCTCGAAGATCGACTCCACCTCCCGCTGCATGAAAGAGGTGACCAGACCCTCGTCCCCCGAGCCCAGGCCGCCCTGCAGCCTGATCTCGAGGTTTCTCATGCGGCCGGACAGCTCGGCCAGGATGGGCATCGGTTTGACCCGGGCCGCCTCCTCGATCACCTCCCGGCCCAGGCCCAGGTGCTCGATCAGATCCGCCTGAATGGCCCGGTTGCGCTCCTCGGTCGAGCCGCGGATGTCGGTGGAGCCGAAGAAGGGGTGGACGTCCTTGAAGACGATCGCCTCCATCTCCGAGGGCCGCCCCATCCTGAGTTCGGTCAGGTGCTTGAAGGCCGCCTGCCGGAAGCGCCACTCCACGGACGGGTGGATGGCCGTGCACTCCTCCTTGATGATCGCCTGGATCTGACTGTCCACGTCCTCCAGGACGTTCTTGACCGCCATGGCGAACAGCGGCTGCAAATGCTTGAGGACCAACTCGTCCATGGGGCCCAGGTCCTCGGGCCGGGGCGACTTGATGCCCAGGGTGCCCACGCACCGGCCCTGGAAGTGGAGCGGGGCCAGCATGAACGATCGGACGCCGTGGGCCCGGAATTCCTGATCGAACCGGGGGGCCAAGGACACCTCGGCCAGGTCGTCAATCCGGATGATGTCCTCACTCTCCAGGACGCGCTCGAGCGGAGAGCCCTCGAACTCCGACAGCGGGATGTGGATCGAGTCGCCCAGGACGCACCAGGCGCCGCAGTCATCCTCATCATCGTTCTCGCCCCAGTTCAGGACCATCAGGTGGTCCTCGGCCAGGGCGCACAGACCGATGGTCACGCCCGGATGTTTGAGCAGGGTCCGGACGGACTGCTGCAGGCGGGCGAACCCGGCCACCGAGGTGATGGACTGCTGATTGATCAGTTCCTGGTTGAGGGCGGCGATGACCTCGGACTCGGTCACGTCCACGGCGTCGATGATCACGAACCCCTGGAACTCGAAGTCTTGGGGCGGCAGGATCTCCCGGATCACCTCCGGTTCGGAGATGTGCCGGATGATCGTCGCCCGTTCCTCGTCGGAAAGCTTCTTGGGCTCGCCAACGGCCTCGACCCGGCAAAAACGGAAGTCGAACTGAAACTGGTAATGTCGGTCCAGGCCGGTGGCCGGATCGGTCACGACCTTGATCAGCAGGGGCTCCATGTCCCGGTGGATGCCGTAGTACTTTTCGAGCACGAACAGATAGGCCCGAATGCCTCGGCCGCGGTCAAAGGTCTCCTGATCCAGACTGCCCCTCAGGGGCGCCGGCTGGCCCGACTCCAAGAACAGGCGCTGGAAGGGCGGGGTGATGTGAAACGGGCGCATGGAGAACGGCACGATGGCCGCCATGGCCCGCTTGTCCCAATCGGCCGGCGGAAAGAGGAGACTCATCAGTTCGTCGACCAGGGGCCGATTCCGTTCCAGGACCTGCCAGTCCGTAATCGGCCCGAAGAACTCGGGCACCGCCGCCAGCCGATCGAGGAGGCCCGGGTCCAGGCCGGGCACCCGCCGACTCTGATCGGCCACGGACTCGGTCAGGTGATCGATCAGAGGCTTCAGGCTGAGCAGGCACCGGAACGGGTATTGCTCGAGGATGTCCGACATGCTGTTTCTCCCCCCTTCTTGACATTATAAGACGGAGGAAACGGATTTCCAGTTACAATTATGGCCTTTTTTTGAAAAAAGTCCGTTAATCGCCGCGAGTTTTGTCCGCCCGCAATCTTCTTCGGTTGATTTTCAATGAAATGGGTTTACTATACTTGTAAGAGAGGTGTTTATGAGTTCCGACCCTGAAAAGATTCAGCCCGCGCTCGAACAGGACTTCGGTCGTGATCCGGTAGCGGTCCGGGACTCGGACCATTACCGGTTGGAATACGTCCCCGGATTCGTCGAGAAGTGGGACCAGCTCGTCGGCTGGGGCCGGCGTTCCCGGGTGGAGGGTGAATTCTACTGCCGCCTCCTCAGGCAACGCGGCGCCCGGCGGGTTCTGGACGTGGCCACGGGCACGGGCTTTCACTCGATCCGGCTGCTCCAGGCCGGCTTTGACGTCACCTCCCTGGACGGCTCGCCGGCCATGCTCCACCAGGCCCAAAACAACGCTCGAGACCGGGGCCTGACCCTGAGGCCGGTCAAGTCCGACTGGCGGCACGTGAGCCAAAACGTGTCCGGCGGTTTCGACGCCATCGTGTGCCTGGGCAACTCCTTCACCCACCTGTTCTCCGAGGACGAGCGTCGCCTCGTGCTCCGGCAGTTCTTCGATCTGCTCACCCCCGGCGGGGCCTTTATCGCCGATCAGCGCAACTACGACGCCATCCTGGACGACAAGT
>JAHJDS010000285.1 GCA_018812395.1 Pseudomonadota bacterium | reverse complement strand
TCGGGAATGACGTCCCCGGCCCGCTGGACGAGGACCTTGTCGCCGGGGCGGACGTCCTTTTTTTGGAGTTCGTCGAAATTGTGGAGCGAGGCCCTCGAGACCGTCACCCCGCCGATGTTGACCGCTTCGACGACCGCGATCGGGGTCAGGGCCCCGGTCCGGCCGACGCTGACCTCGATGTCAGTGACCATCGAACTATGGCGGTTGGCCGGAAACTTGTACGCCACGGCCCAGCGAGGGCTCCGGGCGGTCCGGCCCAGGGCCGACTGCAGGCCGAAGTCGTCGACCTTGACCACCAGGCCGTCGATCTCGAAGGGCAGCTCCCGGCGCCGCTCGGCCAGTTGGCCATAGGCGGCCAGGACGGCGGCCAGGTCGGCGCAGCGCCGCCAGTCCGGAGTGACCTTCAGCCCCCAGGCGGGCAGGATTTGCAGGAGCATGGCCTGGGAGGTGACGGTCGACGCCGAGATCCGGCCCAGGGCGTAGAACACCGCGTCCAGGGGCCGGGCGGCGGTCACGGCCGGGTCCAGTTGCCTCAGCGACCCGGCGGCGGCGTTACGGGGATTGGCGAACGGGCTCTCGCCGGCCTGGAGACGTTCCCGGTTGAGGCGCTCGAAGTCGGCGATGGGCAAAAAGACCTCGCCCCTGACCTCGACCAGATCGGGCGGAGGCAGCTCCCCCTCGGACCTGAGTTTGAGGGGGATGGAGCCGATGGTCCTGAGGTTGTTGGTCACGTCCTCGCCCAGGGTGCCGTCGCCACGGGTCGAGGCCGTGACCAGCCGGCCGCCCTGAAAGACCAACTCGACGCTCACCCCGTCCAGCTTGGGTTCGGTGACGTAGGTCAGGCCCTCGGCCCCGGACGGAAAATCGCGGAGCCTCGGGTCGTCCTTGGCCGCCCGCTCCAGATGCCGCCCCAACCGCTCGGCCCACTCGCGCAATTCCGCCTCGCTCCCGGCGTTGTCCAGGCTGAGCATGGGCACCTGGTGGGTGATGGGGGCGAACTTGTCGCTGGGCGGGGCGCCGACGCGCTGGGTGGGCGAGTCCGAAGTGACCAGGGCGGGGTGTTTTCGTTCCAGGTCGACCAGGCGGCGCAGCAGGGCGTCGTAGTCGGCGTCGGACAGCTCGGGCGCGTCCCGGACGTAGTAGAGGTAGTTGGCCCGGTCGATCCTCTCCCTCAAGGCCCCTATTTCCCGGGCCGGGTCGCCCCCGTGGTCCGGGCCGGGCGGATTTCTGTCTTGAAGGCTCACGTCGGGGACCCCGAGGTCATTTCCAGAAGGAGCCTCAGGGCCTGGTCCCGGGCCTGGGCGAAGTGGGGCGCCCGGAAGCCGTGCTTCCACTCGAGGGCGTGCAGCTCGTCGGACACGACCATCATCGCCGCCAGCTCGACCCGCCTGAAGGCGGCCACGGCGAAAAGGGCGGACGCCTCCATATCCACGGCCAGGACGCCCTTTTGCTGAAACCGGGTCACCTTCTTGACCGTTTCCCGGTAGGGGGCGTCGGTGGTCCAGATGGTGCCGGCGGCGTAGGGCACCCCGGCCCGGGCCAGGGACTTCTCCAGGGCGGCCACCAGTCCGGGGCTGGCCGCGCCTTCCTCCCCCTCGAGGGGATAGTGCCGGGAGGCGCCCTCCTCGCTGACGGCCCGGCGGGGGATGATGATCTGGCCGATGGTCAGCTCGGGTTGCAGCGAGCCGCACCAGCCGAAAGTGAAGAAGGTCCGGCCGCCCAGGGCGATCAGCTTTTCCAGGATCAGGACCGCCTGGGGGGCGCCCAGGGCCGGGCCGGCCACGCTGAGGGTCAGGTGGTCCAGTTTCTTGCGGTGGAGCCGGTAAAAGCCCCGGTTGTCCGCCGGCGCGTCAATGATGTCGGCCAGGGTTCGGAACAGGGCCAGGTCCGGTTCGGTCAAGATCAGCAGGGCCACGGGGCCGATGGCCGGTTCATTGCGGCCGCGGCGCGGTTCGATGAGACACTGCTCCTCCGGTCGGCTGAAGTAGCGCACCCGCCGCCCTCCGCTGGGGCCGGTCGTCGGCCCTGGTTCAAGGCCCCTCTGGACCCCTGGTCGGGCAAATTGTAGGTTGGCCGAGGCGGTGTTGTCAACTTGGCCGGGAACTTAGGCATATATTTTCAGGGGAGGGGCTTTCCTTGGCGGGATAAATGGGATATGATAATATCGTCCAGACGGAGAGCGACGGCCTTGACAACAAAGAACGTCAGGGCCATAATGGCCGATTCGATTTCATTACGGCCCTAGGTCTCTCGGCCGGGAGCCCCGGCGGGGTCGGTCCCGAGCGACGCGGAAGTTCAAGCGGTGAGTGGCGGGAAATCATGTTCGAGGGATTGAGCGAGCGACTGGGCGACGTTTTCAAGCGACTGCGGGGCCGGGGCAGGCTGAGCGAAGCGGACGTCGACGCGGCCTTGCGCGAGGTCCGTCTGGCCTTGTTGGAGGCGGACGTCCATTACAAGGTCGCCCGGTCGTTTATCGACTCGGTCCGGTCCCGGGCGGTGGGCCGGGAAGTCCTGGCCTCGCTGACCCCGGCCCAGCAGGTGATCAAGGTCGTCCACGAGGAGTTGACCGCCCTGATGGGCGGCGGGTCGCGCGAGTTGGACCTGAGCGGCCCCCGGCCGCGGACGGTGATGCTCGTCGGCCTGCAGGGCTCGGGCAAGACGACCACCGCCGGCAAGCTGGCGAAAATGCTCCTGGCCCGGGGACGGCGGGTGCTGCTGGTGCCGGCGGACGTCAGGCGCCCGGCGGCCATCGAGCAACTCCAAAAACTGGGCGAGCAGGTGGGCGCGCCCGTCTTCGACAGCCGGACCGATATGGCGGTGGTGGACATCTGCATGGCGGCCCTGGCCCGGGCGGCCCAGGACTCGCTGGACACGCTGATCGTGGACACGGCCGGCCGGTTGCAGATCGACGAGCCGCTGATGGACGAGGTGGCGGCCGTCAGGGACCGCCTGCGTCCGGCGGAAAGCCTGCTGGTGGCCGACGCCATGACCGGTCAGGAGGCGGTGGGTGTCGCCGGCGAGTTTCACTCCCGGCTGGGGCTGACCGGCATCATCCTGACCAAGATGGAAGGCGACGCCCGGGGGGGCGCGGCCCTGTCCATGCTCCAGGTGACGGGCTGCCCGATCAAGCTGATGGGCGTCGGCGAAAAACTGGACGCCCTCGAGGTCTTCCATCCCGACCGGGTGGCCTCGCGCATCCTGGGCATGGGCGACGTGTTGTCGTTCATCGAAAAGGCCCAGGACGCCATCGACCAAGAGGAGGCCCGGAAGCTAGAGCGAAAGGTGCTCAAGGAGGGGTTCACCCTCGAGGACTTCCTGGCCCAGATCAAGCAGATCAAGAAGATGGGCTCCTTGGAGTCGATCCTGGGCATGATTCCGGGCCTGGGCCAGATGAAGAAGGGCCTCGGGGCCGATCAGTCGGAACTGGTCAAGGCCGAGGCGATCATCAACTCGATGAC
>JAHJDS010000284.1 GCA_018812395.1 Pseudomonadota bacterium | reverse complement strand
GTGCTTCGTGATCGCCGCCGTCAACGTCGTCTTGCCGTGGTCAATGTGGCCGATCGTACCCACGTTCACGTGAGGCTTCGTACGCTCGAATTTCTTCTTGGCCATGTCTCTCCCTCCAAAAAAGGGCTCCGGCGGCGGCCCGGCCGCCTCGTGCTCTGTTCCCCTGGTTCGGCCCGGCTGGTGGCGGGCGCCGTGGTTTGTCCGATCCGAGGTCGCGTGGAGCCCACGACCGGACTTGAACCGGTGACCTCCTCCTTACCAAGGAGGTGCTCTACCAACTGAGCTACGTGGGCGCTGAGGTAATGCCTGTCATGTCCGAGGGGCGAGAAGACCGACGTGCGGACGGCTCGGATAGCACGGATCGCGTGACAGGGCTGTAGTTCTTGGCGACGCGGCTTTACCTGGCCCGCCGGGCCCAGCGCCGTGGTCTCCTACATAACTCCTGCTCAAGAGGTGGTGGAGAGGGGAGGATTCGAACCTCCGAAGGCTACGCCGGCAGATTTACAGTCTGCTCCCTTTGTCCACTCGGGTACCTCTCCCGGGTTATTCAGGCCGCCAACCCGGCAGAGGTCGGCGGGTTCTGGCTCGAATCCTTCTGTTGAACCACCGGGCCGGCCAGCCGAACCGGCCGCCGGCGAAACCGCCGGAATCCAAAAGTATAGGGTGTTGTCCACGGGAAGTCAAGTCCTGACGGCCGAACGTAGTCTTGATGCCGAGTTGGCGAATCTTTTCCGCCTCCGTCGCGGGCGCGTCCCCAGGGGCTCGGGCCCTGTCTCCACCAAACACCGAGCACGCCCCTGGCTCGCCAAGAATACTCTCCGGAAAACAAATCAACCCAACGGTTGCGCCCGGAAGGAGAGCCCATCCCCTGGGATAAAGCGTGTCCCCCGCCCTAAAGGCCATTGAGCCCCGATCCGGGCCCGGCCTCGGCCCTGATCCCGGCCATGTCCCGGCCATGATCCAGTCCCGGCCTCGTCACCTGAACCGGCCACCCCGGCCCCCGGGTGGAGCTGGCGATGGGACTCGAACCCGCAACCTGCTGATTACAAATCAGCTGCTCTACCGGTTGAGCTACGCCAGCGAAGCGTTCAGTTTACCGGCAGATCTGGACAAAAATCAAGCGCCATAAAGGCGCGTTTTAGACGTTCTCGACCACTCGGCACCCATGCGAAGCGCGCAATCTAACACCATCGGCCGAAATCGGCCGAAATTGGACCGAAACTCCGATGGACACCCTCAATGGTCTGCACACAGCTTTTCAATTGAATGTACCACGTTCCCGCAATATTGTAAAGACTTTTTTTTTAAAAAACCGGCCAAAAAAATAACCGGCCGCCCGGCGACCCGCCGGCGGCCGGGGCCGCTTTTGGGGGTTGTCTTGGCCGTCGGGAAAGGGTAGAACATAAGGCCATGACCGAGGATCAAGACAGACCGAACGCCTGGGCCCAGGCCGCGGCCCGAGGCGACGTCGAGTTCAGGCCGGCCTGGCGCAGTTTCGTCGTGTTCTGGGTGGCCGCCTTCCTGTTGACCGTGGGGCCGCTCCTCAACCCCCGGGCGGCCATCAAATGGCCGGTGGGGATTCCCGTCTCGGCCCTATGCGTGGCCGTGGCCGTGGGGCTCCGGTACACGCGCCGCTACCGACTGACCAGCGACCGGGTCGAGGTCGAGTTCAGCCTGTCCGGGACGGAGCCGCAACGCGCCGAGATTAAGGACATCACCCGGGTGGACGTGCGCCGGGGAATCATCCACCGCCTCCTGGGCATGGCCCACGTCCACTTGCACACCCGGGCCGCCGGCGGCGTGGGCGTCCGGATGTTCGGCGTACTCCATCCCCTGGATTTCAAGGAATATTTGCTCCAGAGGGGCGCCTCGGACGACGAGGCGACCGGGATGTGGCGTTAACCGACCGGACGGGGCCCACCACCGCGGCTGGAGGCGGCGCCCCGGCCGCTAGAAATCCGTCAGACCCGGGTCTTAATGATCCCCATCACCCCAAAGGGGCCTTGGCCGAGACGTCCAGGACCTTGACCGGACCCCTGACCACCCGCCAGCCGTGCGTGAGGCCGGCCGGGATGAAATAGCCCTGCCCCGCGGACAGGACCCGGGTCTCGCCGCCGATGGTCAGCTCGAACTCACCCGCCAGGACGAGTCCGCACTGCTCGAAGGGATGGTCGTGGCCCGGGTCGGCCAGATCGGGATCGAGGGCCATCACCGCCAGGGTCAACTGGTCGCCCGGCCTGGCCCAACTCCCGACCCCGGGCCGGAAGTCAGTGAGATCCAATCCGTTCGGATCGAAAAAGTTCATCCCCGCCCTCCTTCAGATTAATCGGTCCAAATAGGGCTCGGCCTCCTCGCCCCGGACCAGCAGCGTCTGTTCCCCCTCCGGCGAGCGGATCAGGACCGGAACCGGTTGCCTATCGTCCGTCCGGCTGAAATGAACGGCCATGGCCGCGGCCACGCGCCGGACGGACTCTCCGCCGCCGCCCAGCACCAGGGCCGTCGGCCCGGGCGGGCCCGGTTGTTCGGCCAGGACGTCCCGGGGCCGGGCCAGGGACCACAGCCGCTCGTTGTCGGCCTGATGGCGGCCGACGATGATGATCTCGCCGCCGGGCAGGCGGAAGTACCGGCCGGTCTTGATCAGCTCGACCTCGTCGGGGCCGGCCTCGGGCCGGACGTCGAGCAGGTCCCGGAGGCGAACGGCGAAACTGGGCACCGTCAACAGACAGCCGCCGGCCGGGGCGGCAAAGACGGTTATCCCCCAGGCCTCGGCCAGGGCGAGCTGACGCTTGCGGCCGCGACCCGAGATGTCCAGCAACCGCTCCCGGTCCACCAGGCCCGTCTTTTCGGGCTCGGTCGGATCGAGCCGCCTGGCCGACAGGGGCCGCACGATCCGGCCCGCCAACCCCGAGTCCCGCTCGACCAGCCACAACGACTGGCGGTTCTGGGAAAAGGGCCGCTGCCCCAGCACCTCGCCGGTGAACAGGAAGTCGAACCCGCCGGGCCCCAGCCGCCGGCCGGCCTTCCGGAGCATCAGGGCGTGGCAGTCGAGGCAGGGGTTCATGTTCTTGCCGTATCCCCGGGGCGGGTCCTTGACCAGCGCCCAGTGGGGGTCGGTAATGTCCTCGACGAGGAGGTCGAGCCCCAGGGACTCGGCCGCCCGCCGGGCCCGGGAGGCGCCGAAAAAGGGGGAGGTGAAGGTGATGCCGGTCACCCGGGCGCCCTGGCGCCGGAGCAGTTCGGCGGCCAACAGCGAATCAAGTCCACCCGAGATGAGGCCCAACGCGCGCGCCACGGATAAAACACCTCACTTGGGGGCCACCGGCGGGAACTGATAGACGTGGTCCAGCGAGGGGCGGCTGGTGACCGAGTGCGGGGGCAGGGGGTTGAGTTTGTCGGGCACGTCCGCTTGATGCTGTTGGGCGAACCGCTTGGTCAGGGGCTGCATCCTCTCGACGATGGCCCGGGGAAAGCGGAGGGTCTGTCCGGGATGGAGATGGTAGGGATAGGCCAACTGGTTCTCCAGGGCGATGACCTTCCAGTTCTCCCAGCGCCGGGTGTGCCACAGGGCCATCAACAACAGCGTCTTGCCGCGAACGATCTGGTCCGGTTTGACGGTGATGTCCCAGTAGGCCTTGGGCCTGACGTTGACCGGACTGGTGATGATCAGCCGGAGCCGGATGATGTAGTGGCGGGCCATCATGTTGTACTTGTTCAGCCACAGGGCCCGCTCGAAGGCCTCCAGGGCCGGCCGGAAGGGCGGCCGGCCCTTCTTGCCGGTGGCCTCGAGGTTGTAGTAGGCCACGCCCAGGTTGATCAGGACGTCGTCCAAAAAGGGCGGCCGCTGGGCCTCCAGGCGGCGGTACTCCTCCACGGCCCGGGCGTACTGGCCGGTCCGCAGCAGGACGAAACCGAGGTTGAAACGACCGATGGCGTGGCGGGGATCCAGGGCCAGGAGATGCTGGTAGGCGTCCTGGGCCCGGCGGAACTCGGACTCCTCGGTGTAGAGCCGTCCCAGGGCCAGGTACAACGACGGGACCCGGTAGCGGCGAGGCAACCGCCGATCCAGCTCGACCGCCCGCTTCAAATAGACCAGGGCCTCCCGGCGGAAATAGGTGAACCGGATCGACCGCCTGCCCTCGCGGTAGTTGGCCCAGACCAGCATCGGCCCCAACAAGAGCCGCAGGGGCTGGAATTGCTCCGCCGGCGGCCAGAGCACCTCCAAAACGGCCTGGTCCAAGACGTCGGCCCCGAAGGCCCCCCAGACCTCGGCCAGACTGGGGGCGCCGGGTTTCGGCAACCGGGGTCGGGCCACGGTCGGCGCCAGGACCCCCCACCGGGCGGCGAGGGCCTGGTAGTCCCGGGCCGTCTGATGCCAGGGGCCGGCCACGTCCGGACCGGGCCGGGGCGGGGTGATGATGCGGCCCAGGTGAAGATAGAGGACCAGGGCGATCAGGCCGGCGGACAACAAGGCGATCAAGGCCGCCAGGAAGGCCCGGCGCCGGCCCTCGCCCGGCGTCGGCTCGGCGACGGCCACGGGCTCGGGTTCGGACGGCGGGCCCTCCTCCTTGGCCGGCGGCAGGACCCGGGTTCGGGAATCGGGGTCGCCGGCCGCGTCGGCCCCGGTCCGGGCCAGGGCGGCCATGGACCGCTCCTCGGCCTGGATCTCCTTTTGTTCGGCGGCCATCCGGTCGGCAAAGGCGGCCCGCGTCAGTTGCCTCAGATCAAAGGTCGAGGGCACCGCGCCCTGGGAGTGCAAAAAGGCCTCGAGATCCGCGGCCAGGTCGCCGGCCTTCTGGTAGCGGTCCTCGACCTTCGGGGCCAGGGCCCTCATGACGATCGGGTCCAGGGCGGCCGGGATGAACTGATTGAGGACCGACGGCGGCCGGATGTCGGGCCGGACGACCTTCTGGAGGATGGTCATCTCCGACTCGCCGGTGAACAGCTTCTGGCGGCACAGCAGTTCGTGGAAGACGATCCCCAGCGAGTAGATGTCGGACCGGTTGTCCACCGGCTCGCCGCCGGCCTGCTGGGGGGACATGTAGGCGATCTTGCCCTTGAGGACCCCGACCCGGGTGGCGGCCGCGGGGGAGGTGGCCTTGGCGATGCCGAAGTCGACCAGCTTGACCTCGCCCTCGAAAGAAACCAGGATGTTGTGGGGGCTGACGTCGCGATGGACCAGACCCACCGGCCGGCCGTGGTTGTCGGTCAGCCGATGGGCGTAGTCCAGGGCCGTGGCCACCCTCGAGATCAGGGTGACCACGTTCTCGATGGACGGGTGGACCTGGCGGTCCTGGGCCACGTTCATCAGTTGGGCCAGGGAACGGCCGAAGACGTACTCCATGGCGATGAAGTAGGTGTCCTCGACCAGGCCCAGGTCGAGGATCTGGACGATGTTCGAGTGGTGCAGGCGCGAGGCCAGCTTGGCCTCGTTGATGAACATGGTCACGAACTCGGGGTGCTCGGCGTAATGGGGCAGGATCGTCTTGATGGCCAGCAGGCGCTCGAATCCGGATAAACCGACCCGACGGGCCCGAAACAGTTCGCTGGTCCCGCCGGTGGCGATTCGTTTTCCGAGAAAATATTCTCCGAAAACCCTGATATCGGCCACGAGGCCTCCGGTGTGTCTCTGGTCGGCCACCGGCCCGGCCCGGCCCCCGGGCTAGCCGCCCCCCGGGCCGGCGGACCCGGGAGAAGAGATCCGGCCGAAGATGTGTCGGGCGATGTCGTTGACGGCCTGGTGGAACGGCTCCCAGTAGATGTAGAGCACGATCATCACCCCGACCAGCACGATGGCCAGGATCAGAATGAACTCGAACAGGGTCTGGCCCCGTCTGTTTGTCGGCCACAGGTGTCGCACGCGATCCCCTCGGTTTCAAACGACTTTGGTATGATACTGCACCGCCCCCCCGGGCGCAACCCGATTTGGGACCCCTCACGCCGGGGAGGCGTCGCCCGTCACCCCCCGGTTCAGCCCCGTCCCGGGAGGCGCCGGTCATGGAGGATGGGTGTGGCGCCTAATCGAATGGACATTCAAGTCAAGCGCCCCCCCCGGGCAAAACACCGCCGTGGCCGAGGGGGCGCCCGGAAAGGTCGGGGCCGGCTTTTCGGGGCTAGAGCGAGATCAGGGCCTGGACCGGGTTGAGCCGGGCCGCCCGGCGGGCCGGATAGAGGCCGAACACCACCGCCACCAGGGTCGAAAAGGCCAGGGCGAACAGGCCCAGGCCCCAGGGCATGGTCATGGGCAGACCGGTGGCCCACCGGACGACGAGGTAGGCCACCAGGCCCAGCAGCAGGCCGCCGCCGCCTCCCAACAGGCCCATCAAGGCCGCCTCCAGCACGAACTGGCCGGCGATGTCCCGCCGCCTGGCCCCCACCGCCCGCCGGACGCCGATTTCCTGCCGGCGCTCGCCCACGGCGATGAGCATCACCGCCATGATCCCCACCCCGCCGACCAACAGCGAGATGGCCGCCACGCCGACGATGACCTTGGAGAAGACGCCGGCCGTTTCCCGGTGTCGCTCGGCCAGGTCGGTCTGTCGCAGGATGGTGAAGTCGTCGGGTTTGGGGACCCCGGTGTGCAGGCGGTGGCGGCGACGGAGGAGCTCCCGAATGGCCGCCTCGACCCGGGGCATGGCCCGCTCGCCGGCGGCCCGGACCAGGATCAGGTTGACCCAGGTCCGGTTGTAGATCCGCTTCATGGCCGTCCGGACCGGGACGATGATCTGGTCGTCCTGATCGTTGCCGTCGGCGTCGACCCCCTTGGCCGCCAGGAGGCCGATGACGGTGAAGGGCAGTTTCTTGATGATGATGGACTTGCCCAAGGGGGACTCGTCGGGAAAGAGGTTCTCGGCCACGGTCCGGCCGATGACGGCCACCCGTCTCACCGTCCGGTTTTCCATGGCCAGGAAGGCCCGGCCCTCGTTGGGATGGTGTCTCAAGACCTCGAATATCTCGGGGCCGCCGCCGGTGACGTTGGTGTCGGCCGAGGTGTCGCGGTACTTGACCTGAATCGCCCCTCCGGCCACGGCGCTGACGGCCGCGGCGCCGGGGACCTGGCGCCGGATGGCCTCGGCGTCGCGCAGGGTCAAGGTCGTCACCTGGCCGATGGGCCGCACCCGGCCGCCGCGCATCCTGATCTTGCCGGCCCGGACCTGGATCAGGTCGGTGCCCATCTTGGCGATGCTTTCCAGCACCCGGCGCTGGGTGCCCTGGCCGACGCTGGTCATGACCACCACCGCCGCCACGCCCACGGTCAGGCCCAACATGGCCAAAAAGGCCCTCATCCGGCTGTCGGACATCGAGGTCAGCGCGTTCCGGGTTAAAAGCCGCCACCGAGAAAACATCTCAACCTTCCCGTCAAGAAACTAAGCCACCGCCTCGACCGGGGACAACTGGGCCGCCCGGCGGGCCGGGAAAATGCCGAAGAACAGGCCCACCGCCCCGGCGAAGGACATGGCCAACACCACGGCGATGATCGAGGGCGCCGTGGGCAGCCCGAAGACGGTCTTCAGGAGCCGGCTGATGATCTGCCCCAGCACGATCCCCAAGACGCCGCCGGCCAGAGCCACGAACAGGCTCTCCAGGACGAACTGGACCATGATGTCCCGCCGTTTGGCCCCCACGGACCGGCGGACGCCGATCTCCTGTTTCCGCTCGGACACGCTGACCAGCATGATGTTCATGATGACGATGCCGGACACGAACAGGGATATCCCGGCGATCAAGGCCAGCATCAGGACCATGGCCCGGGACTGCCGGGTGATCCAGTTCAGGAGTTGGTCGGCGGTGATGATGGTGAAGTCGTCGGGCACCGCCTTGGCCAGTTTGTGGTTTTTCCGGAGCACCTGGGTGACGGCCTTGATGGCCGCGGGGACCAGTTCGGGCGAGGTCAGGTTGACCTTGATCATGCTGATGTAGTCCGAGTTGAGGACCCGGCGGAGGACGGTGGTCACCGGGGCCACGGCCATATCGTCCCGGTCCCAGCCGCCGGGCGTCGAGCCCATGGATTCCAGGACCCCGACGACCCGGAAAAAGACCGGGCCGATCCGGATGGAGCGGCCCAGAGGGTCCTGGTCGCCGAACAGGTTGCGGACCACGGTGGTCCCCAGGACCACGACCCGGGCCTTGCGGCGCAGATCGTCCTTGGTGAGGAATCGTCCCGCCTTGAGCTTCCAGTCGCGGGCCTCGGCGAAGTCCTCGGAGGCGCCGATTAGGCGACTGTCGGTCGAGGTCCGGCCGTAGATGAAACGCTTGCCCCTGACCGAGCGGTGGGGCACGACGTATTTGGCGAAAGTGAACTGGCTGATGGCCTCCACGTCCCGCATCTTCATCGTCGTCGGGCGGCTCCCCCGGCGGCGGAAAAGCTTGCCGGCCCCGGCCCGGATCATGAACGAGTTGGCCCCGAACCCGAAGCGGGTCATCATCTCGACCACCTGGCTGCGGGCGCCCTGGCCGATGTCGATGATGACCGTTACCGACGAGATGCCGATGATCAGGCCGATCATCATCAACACGGCGTACATCTTGTGGGCCCACATCGCCGCCACGGCCTGTCTGGCCAGCCGCCAGGTCCTCACCGGCCGCCCCCTTGGGCCAGAGGGGCCCCGGCCGAATTATCGGTCTCGCTCGGGCCCAACCGGGCCAACTGGTCGGACGCCTTGAGCCGGTCCGCGACCGGCTGGTCCGAGGCGATGCGGCCGTAATTGAGGCGGATGATCCGCCGGCAGTGCCGGGCGATCTCGTCCTCGTGGGTGACGACGACCACCGTCCGTCCCTCGTCGTTGAGCCGCTGGAAGATGTCGATGACCTCGTAGGACGAGCGGTTGTCCAGGTTGCCGGTCGGCTCGTCGGCGAAGAGGACCTCGGGGTCCTGGACCAGGGCCCGGGCGATGGCCACCCGCTGGCGCTCGCCGCCCGACATCTCGCCGGGGCGGTGGTCCAGGCGGTGGCCCAGGCCGACCATCTCCAGGGCCCGCGTCCCGAGGTCCTTGGCGTCGCCCGGGTACTTCGAGGCGTAGGTCAGCGGCAACAGCACGTTGGCCAGGGCCGACGCCCGCCCCAGGAGGTGGAAGGCCTGGAAGACGAAGCCCATGGTCCGGTTCCGAAGGTCGGACAGGGCGTTGTCCGACAGGCCGGTCACGTCCGTGTCTTGGAAGAGGTAGGTCCCGGACGTCGGCCGGTCCAGGAGGCCCATGATGTGCATCACCGTCGACTTGCCCGTGCCCGAGGGACCCATGATCGCCACGAACTCGCCGGCCTCCACCGTCAGGTCGATCCCCATCAGGACCCGGGTGGCGACCTTGCCCATCTGGTAGACCTTGGTGATGTCCCGGAGCTGGATCAGGTCGCTCATCGCCCGGGCCGCCTCGCGCCCGCGCGGGCGGTGCGCGTCGGGACCAGCACCACCTCGCCCGGCGCCACCCCGCGCACGATTTGGGTCCAGCCGCCGGAACTCCAGCCGATCTGCACCGGCCGGCCCTTGGGCTTGCCCTCCGGACCGGGCACCAGAACTATTGTCCGGCCGCCGGGCAGACGCCGGACGGCCTGGCCGGGCACGGCCACCACGTTGTGGCGGGTGCCGACCTTGATCGAGACGTTGGCCGTCATCATCGGCCGGAGGAGCCCCTTGTAAGGCGAGATGATGTCCACCTCGACGATGTAGTAGACCACGTCCTGCTGGACGGTCGCCTGGGGCTGGATGGCCCGGATCCGGCCCTTGAAGAGCTTGTCCGGGTGGGCGTCGACGACAAAGGTCACCGTCTGACCCGTCTCGACCAGCCCGATGTCGGTCTCGTCCACCGAGGCGTCCACCTGAAGGCGGGAGAGGTCGATGATGGTGATGAACGTCGGGGCGCTGAGGCTGGCGGCCACGGTCTCTCCTTCCTGGGTCGTCACCGAACCGACCACGCCGGTGATCGGGGCCCGGATGGTGGCGTAGTCCAGGGTGATCTGGGCCGTCCTGAGCTTGACCTCGGCCTGTTGGACCTGGGCCCGGGAGACCATCAGGTCGGTCCTCATCTTGAATTTTAGGTAGGCCAGTTGCTGCTTGGCCGAGGCCAGCCTGGCGCGAGCCACATCAAAGGCCTTGCGGGCGTTGTCCACCGCCTCCTGGGCGGCGAACCCCTTGCGGCCCAAGGAGAGCTGGCGCCGAAGCGCCCGGCTGGCGTTTCGGACCTCGGCCTCGACCTCGGCCACGCCGGCCTCGGCCTTTTTGATCTCCGCGGGCATGGTCGCCTCGATGGCCGCCAGCTTGGCCTCAAGGACCTTCAATTCGGCCCGAACCTCGTCCCGCTTGGCCTGAAGCTCGGCCCGTTCGATGATGGCCACCACTTCGCCGAGTTGGTTGCCCACCGGTCCCTTGACTTGCTGGCCGGCCCGAACGAACAGCTTCTCCACCCGGCCCGAGACCCGGCTGCCGACCTTGACCTCGGCCCCGACCTGGGCCTTGACCGTGCCGGTGCACTGGACGATCTTGGCGATGGTCATCCGCCGGGCCTTGGCCTTCTTGAAAGTGGCTCCCCGGGAGCCGCCCTGGGAGCCGCAGGCCAGGGCCAGGAGCAGGGCCGGCCACAGGACCAACCACCACCATTTGGCCCCCAGGCCGCGCCCGGGCCGACCGAGGGCAGGATCAATGGATTTCTGAAGCACCTGTCGTCTCCTAAAAAATGGTTCGCTGCCGCCCGCCCGACACCTCATCTCGGGGCAAGATCCGGACCACCCGTCGGGTCCGGGACGATTTTGCCCACAAAAATACAAAAAGACGAAACAAACCAGGGCGGCCTGGCGGCCGGCGGTTCGGTTTCGCGCGCTTTCCAGTATTATATGCCAGCCGCACTCGCCGGGTAAACGAGATAATTCGTTTTCGCCCCCGGGACCGGCGCCCGGGAAAGTGGTGGTGGTCGGCGGGTAAAGCTTGTCAAAGCGCCGGTCATGTCATAGATTATCATGGATAGGCCTGGGGTCTGTCAGGCCGGTTCCCCAACAGGCCGGTCGCCGGCGGCCGGCCCATGGACTGAACTCAAGGAGGAATACAGGATGGATAACGTTCTGGCGCGCACCCGCCCGGCGGACACGACCGCCTACGTGGCCTCGTTCATGCGGCGGGTCTACAACTGGATGGGGCTCGGCCTGCTCGTCACCGCCGGGGTGGCCTTCGCCATTTCCCAGGGGTACCCCTCCGGGGCCCTGTGGAAGTTCGCCGCCGACCCGTTCGTCCACTTCGGGGCCTTTGTGGCCATGATCGTCATCATGCTGGTCATGGGCCGCCGGTTCGAGGCGATGCAGCCATCCACGGCCACGACCTTGTTCTTCGCCATCGCCGTGCTCATGGGCATCAGCCTGTCGGCCATCTTTATCCGGTACACCGGGACGAAGATCTTCGGCACCTTCCTGGTGACCGGGGCCATGTTCGGGGCGATGAGCGCCTACGGCTACTTCACCCGGCGTGACCTGTCGGCCTGGGGCAAATTCTTGATGATGGCCCTGGTCGGGCTGATCCTGGCCATGGTGTTCAACCTGCTGATGGGGGCCTTCACCGGGGCCAAGGTGACGTGGCTCAACTACGTCATCTCGATCATCGGTGTGGTCATTTTCGCCGGGCTGACCGCCCATGACACCCAGCGCCTCAAGGAAATGGCCCTCGAGGGCCTGGGCGACGCGGCCACCGCCCACAAGGCCTCCATTTTCGGGGCGCTGAACCTATACCTGGATTTCGTGAACATGTTCATGTTCCTGCTCTATCTGTTCGGCGGAGACGATTAAATCGCGGACCAGGCGCCCAGGGACCATCCCCCGGAAGCGGCCCCGGCCGGGGCCGCTTCCGATAACGACGACACACGGACCGAATACGCCCTGGCCGCCCTGATCGCCGAGACCGTCTGGATCGTGCCCCTGGTGTCGTGGGGGTGAGCACGTCAAAAACGCCCACCCCTCCCTCTGGCCGCCGGTGTTCAGGCTGCCCCGGATCTACCTCGGGGTTCCGGCCCCGGCCTTCATCTTCCGACGAAGGATTCACCACTAGTGGAGCGTCACCTAAATAGCTAGACGCTCGACGGGAGCAGTTCTTGCCTGTTCGGCCCACCGCGGGCCCGGTGAACAAAATTGTCCCCGCCGAACCGCCAAGAACGAATAATGGCCGCCGAGGCCAAAATTAGGGGACGAAAGTCATGCCCCGGAAAAAGACCGCCCGGTTCCGGCCGCCCGCCAAACAGACCGTCGAGTTCGTCCTGGACGCCCTGGACCGGCACCTGCCCCAGGCCCGATGCGCCCTAACCTACCGCGACCCCTACCAGCTCCTGGTGGCGACCGTCCTCTCCGCCCAGTGCACCGACGAACGGGTGAACCAGGTCACCCCGGTGCTGTTCGAGCGCTTTCCCACCTGCCAGGACGTGGCCGAGGCCGACGTGGAGGACCTGGAGCTCATCATCCGCCCCACCGGCTTCTATCGACAAAAGGCCATGAATATCAAGGCGATGAGCCAGGTCCTGGCCGCGGGCCACGACGGCCTGGTCCCACCCGACCTGGACGCCCTGGTCAAGCTGCCGGGGGTGGGCCGCAAGACGGCCAACGTGGTCCTGGGCGAATGCTTCGACATCCCCGGCATCGTGGTCGACACCCACGTCCGCCGCATCGCCGGGCGGCTCGGGTGGACGGCCAACGACAATCCGGACAAGATCGAAAACGACCTGATGGTTCTTGTCCCCCGGGAAAAATGGACGATTTTCTCCCACCAATTGATCCTGCTGGGCCGAACCATCTGCCAGGCCCGCAAGCCACGCTGCCGGGAGTGCTTCCTGTCCTCCCCGTGCCCCCTCGGCCAGGAAGCCCTGTCCTAGAACCAGCCTCCTCCGGCGGCCAATGACGCCGGTCCGGCCCTGATTGGCACTGAACTTGCTAGATATGCCGGGCAGGAAGGGACCGTCACCAGACACGGTCAAGTGAGAATCCGCCCGGAGGGTAGTCATGTTCAGCCTCCCGCAACCGCAACCGGTCGAGGAGACCATCAGTTGGCTCGAGGCCCACGCCCCGGAAATGATCCCCTGTCCCTCCCAGCCCGGTGGTCTGCTCATCACCCGTCAGGCCTGCGCCCGCCGGCACGCCCTGGCCCAGGAACCACCCCGCCGCCTGGCCCGGGAGACACTGTTCACCTATACCATCAACATGAACCTGCGCGCCTGCCTTCACTGTCCGGTCGGCCGCCGGGCCCTGGACCGCCGGGTGGCCTGAGAAGAGTTCGCCCTCACCCCCCCGCGCCCTCGTCCTGGCTCCAGGGCGGGGGCATTTTTTTTTAAAAAAATTTTTCCATACATGGTAGACTGGACCAAATTTTTTGGCTGAGCGGCGAATGATTCGGGAGGAGTGATGTCTGACTCGGGATTGGAAAAACTCGTCGACAAATTGAACCGGGACGTGGCCGACAGGGAGGCCCGCCACCAGGAAGTCCAGGAGGCCGTCAAGCAGTCCCGCCAGATGATCCACGATCTGAATCAACCCCTGACCACGATCATGGGCAACCTGGAACTGATGCTCATGCGCCTGGGTCCGGACGATCAGGGCCGGCCCAAACTGAAGACCTTGGTCGATCAGTGCGAGCGGATGAGGCAACTGCTGATCCAACTGGGCGAGGTCATTCGCGGCCAGGACGATGATGTCCGGGCCGAGCGTCAGGAGTGACTGTTTCCGGTCAGGATCACGATTTCCAAAAAAATATTCCGACAATCGGAAGTCAATGAGGGGTGGGCCGATCCTTCCCAGACCACCCCTGATCCTCGTGTCCTCGATGTGACCGGCTCAGGATATTGCCGGACCGTGGGCCGGTGGCCCGTCTCAGCGCCCGGCTGGCCGGATGACCTCCGAGGCGGGGGCCGGCGGGCCCGGGCTCGGGGGGACACTCGACCCTCCGGCCCCGTCCGGCGCGGCGCCGGATGACGGGCCTTGGCCGCCCTGG
>JAHJDS010000283.1 GCA_018812395.1 Pseudomonadota bacterium | reverse complement strand
GCCCTGGCGGTCGTCGACGAGAAGCTGACCCGGATGAAGGAGCTGGCCGAGCAGGCGGCCACCGGGACCTACACCACGGCCCAGCGGGAGATCATGGACTCCGAGTACCAGGCCATGGCCGCGGAGATCGACCGGATCGCCACCGCCACCGACTTTAACGGCGTCAAGCTCATCGACGGCAGCCTGTCCGCGCTCCACGCCGGCCTGGGCCTGAAGGTCCACTTCGGCACGGCCAACGACTCGGCCGAGGACTACTACTACATCAACACCGGCGACATGCGGGCCACGGTGGCCACCGGTCTGCAGGTCGGCGGCGGGGCCACGGCCGACAAGGTCTACGCCAGCCAGGGCTACGAGTCGGCCGGGGTGGCCATCGGCTCGGCCGGGGCCTTCCAGTTCAACTACCAGTTCAACTTCACCAACCTGTCGGCCACCAACAGCACCACCTTCGCCGCCTCGAACACGGCCGGCGTGTACAACGTCACCTCCAACACCACCCTGACCGACCTGGTGAACATGATCAACCAGGGCACCGCCGCCCGGACGATCTTCCACATCACCAGCGGCATCGAGAACACCTTCAGCGGGTCGATGCAGATCGGCGGGTTGCGGGTGGCCGTCACCCTGTCGGGCACGGCCTCGACCGTCTCGGGCTATGACATCGTCTACGCGGCCAGCGACATCTCGGGCACGACCTGGCTGTCCAACCTGGCGGCCGCGGTCAACGCCCTTTCCGACGGCGCGGCCGACGTCTGGGCCCTGGAGGTGGACGACAGCAACATCATCATCATGGCCCGTGACGCCGGGGTGGCCGGCAACAACATCGCCGCGACCGAGACCTTCAACAGCGGCGAGTTGTGGACCTACTCGATCACGGCCGCCGCCTCCGAGTTCATCGATTCGGCGGCGACGTTCCTGCGCTCGGGCGGTCTGACCTGGTCGGTGGCCTCGACCACGCTGTCCAACAGCACCTACCATCTGACCCTGGAGGGCAACGGCCGGGGCGGCGAGTACGACCTCTACGTCGGCCAGTTGACCGGCGTGGGCACCGAGTCGGCCCTCTACGACAACATCGACGACTTCACCGTGCTGACCGAGGCCTCGGGCAGCGGCGGCTGGAACGGGGCCGACATCCTGACCCAGTCCGCGGCCCAGTTGGCCCTGGCTCAGCTCGGCACGGCCATTGCGACCAAGGACAACGTCCGGGCCTCGCTGGGCGCCTTGCAGAACCGTCTGGAAAACACCATCACCAACCTGACCATCCAGGCGGAGAACCTGCAGGCGGCCGAGAGCCGGATTTCGGACGTGGACGTCGCCCTGGAGATGACCGAGTTCACCCGGAACAGCATCCTGGCCCAGGCGGCCACGGCCATGCTGGCCCAGGCCAACTCCCTGAGCCAGTTGGCGCTCCAACTGTTGGGCGGCTAGGGTGAGTTAACTCCGGATCGGGGTTGACCACCGGGTGGTCCCCGTGGTCAACCCCTCCTGAAGCCAAACCACCCGGGTCGACCGCTGGGACGGGAGGAGCCACATGCCGGAACGTATACCCCTCACTCCGAAAGGCAAGCCGCCGGGGCAGGCTCGCGCTCCTGGAAAAGGGACGGACGCCAAGGTCAATCCCGAGGCCTGGAAGAGGCTGCTGAGTGACGCGCTGAACAAGGGCCGCGCCGCCCGGGAGTCGGTCGGGGCCGCGACCCGGATCGACCCCGCCGGTCCGGCGGCCCCGGTCGCCACCCCGGCCGCTCCGGACACGCACCAAAAACTGGGCGACCCTCACCTGATCCTGGGCGCCCACGGCGGCGACAGAAGAAGCAACAAATTCGTCCCCAAGGCCCACAAAATCAGTTGGGGCGAAACCACCGAGTACCTGATCGCCAGACTGAAACGGGACGCCCCGTCCGTGGCCGAGGGCCTGGCCCGCGGCGAGTACCGATCGGTCAGGCAGGCGGCCATCGCCGCCGGGATAGTCAAGGTGCCCACGCCGCTCGACCAGGCCATGCGCTGGGTCAAGAAGCTGGACCATCGGGAACGGGAGGAACTCAAGGCCTACCTGGAACAGGTGAGGGCGCCCCCGGACGACTGACATAGCCCGGTTCGCCGGCCGAGTTCGGGCCGGCGAATCGGGCGCCTACCGGCCGTCCGGTGTCCACTCCCCGGACGGCCCTTTTTTTTGCTCTCGCCAGATCCGCCGACCCAGAACGGCCGCCCGTTGCCGGAGCAATTCCTCGGCCCGGGCCATGCCCTCGTAAATCATCTCCGGCGATTCGGTCAGGGAAAACACCCCCTCAAAACCGGCCGGCCGCAGGCGGTCCTCACCGACCTCCACCCGACCGGCCAGGGCGTAGACCGGCACCCCCCGGGACCGGGCGGCCGCGGCCAGGCCGTAAGGGGCCTTGCCCCCCAATGTCTGGTCGTCCAGGCATCCCTCGCCCGTGATCACCGCCGCCACGCCCCGCAGGCGGGCCTCGATGTCCAGGTAGTCCAGGACCAACTCGATGCCGCTGACCAGTTCGCCCCCCAGAAACGCGGCCAGGCCGGCGGCCAGACCACCGGCGGCCCCGCCCCGGGGGGTTTGGGTCACGTCCACGCCGAGCTGATCTCGAACCAGGGTGAAAAAATGGGTCAGGCCGGCCTCGAGGCGGACCACGTCGGCCGGCGACGCCCCTTTTTGGGGGCCGAAGACCGGGGCCGCCCCCCGGGGGCCCAGGACCGGATGGTCCACGTCGCAGGCCACCTGGATCCGGGTTCGCCCGACCGCGGGGCTGAGACGCCCCGGATCGATCCGGCGAACGCGACTGAGCGCCCCGCCGACCGGAGCGACCCTTTGGCCCCGGCCATCCAGAAAGTCCACCCCCAGCGCCGTCAGGCAGCCGAGGCCGCCGTCCACCGTGGCGCTGCCCCCGACCCCGATGATGATCCGCTCGGCGCCCGTGTCGGCCGCCCGGGCGACAAGCTGTCCGGTGCCGAAAGTCGAGGTCCGCATCGGGCGAAGTTCGTCGTCGGCCAAAAGCTGCAGCCCCGAGGCCCGGGCCATTTCGACCACGGCCGTATCACCGCCCGGGGACACCCCGAAGCAGGCCGTGATCGGCCGGCCCAAGGGATCCCGGACCAAGGTCTCGACCAGCCGGCCGCCGGGACTCATCAACACCTCCAGGGTGTCGTCACCGCCATCGGCGATGGGCATCAGCTCGGTTTTAAAGTCCAAACCGGAGTCCGCCAGGCCCCGCCTGATGGCCTCGGCCGCCTGCCCGGCGGACAGGGAGCCCTTGAACGTCGCCGGCGCGATCAAAACCCTCACCAGACCCTCCTGGGAATCGTCCAGATCATTGTAGACCAAAACCGCGACCGGCCCAAGAGTCGAGCCGGGCCGACTCTCGAAGTCCCCGGGGCCGGACCGCCGCCGGCGGTGAGGCCTCTTGACCCCGGTCGCCAGGACTACCTGACCAACCTCGGCGACCCGACTTTGGTCCTGGGCCCCCACGGCGGAGATCGGCGGAGCCGAAACTTCCCACCCCCAAGCCCAAAATGATCAAATGGGGCGAGACCACCGGGTACCTGATCGCCCGCCTCAAAAGGGACACCCCGGCCGTCGCCGAGGTTCTGGCCCGAGGCGAGTACCGATCGGTCAGGCAGGCGGCCATCGCCGCCGGGATAGTCAAGGTGCCCACGCCGCTCGACCAGGCCAAGCGCTGGGTCAAGAAGCCGGACCATCGGGAACGGGAGGAACTCAAGGCCTACCTGGAATAGGTGAGGGCGCCCCCGGACGCTCGGCCTGACCGGCGAAGGTGGAGACTATCCTCGAGCCGGTGTCCACTCCCCGGAAGCGAATTTTTGTCGGTACGCGTCTTCCATCTTCAAGAGGTTTTCCCCGAATTCAATGGTGTGCCTTTTCATGGCTTCCGCGGCGGCTTCGGGGTCGCCGGCCAGAACGGCTTCGACTACGGGACGATGCATGCCGGCCGGATGCACTATCTCAGGATCAGGGCCGGAAGCCACCACCACCATCCTGGTTATGCCCAACAGGAGCCGCTGCAGGGTTTGATACAGGCGGTTGCCGCACATCTCCATCAGCAGGACATGCACCTGGATCTTAATGTCCAGGTCTTCTGACAGAGACCGGATCGGCTGTTCCTCGGCCTCAATGGCCGCCTTGAGTTTTCGGGCAAAGTCCGGGGTGATGTTTTCCGCCGCCAGCCTGGCCACCTCGGGGTCCAACAACAGGCGGGCCTGGCACAACTCCGGAATGGAAAACTTGCCGACCAGGAACAGGTCCAAAAAGGCCTGGCTGATGTTCTCCAGGGTCAAGTCGGTCACAAAGGCCCCGCCGCCGGCTCCCTGGCGGGTGGTGATAAAGCCGGAGTTGTCCAACAAACGCAGGGCTTCCCGAACGGCCACGCGGCTGACCTGAAAGTCCTCTGCCAGTTGCCTTTCGGCGGGCAGTTTTTCCCCCACCCTGAAATGACGCTGCAATATGGCCTGCTTGATCTGTTCGGCCACTTCCTCCGAGACGCGCGGCGTTTTGATGGCCTTAAAGGAATACATGTCTTTTTCCTTGGTTAAACCCTTGATATTGGTGGCCGGCCCTTTGATCCGTGTCCGGAATCCGCCTCCAGGCCCGGGCCGTCTCTATTAATAATATAACGGGGTGGGCCGCGCGGCAATAAATAATTACAATTTTTTCTTGACAAAATCATTTTATTGGTATTAAGTTAAAACCAATTACAGGGGGGAGCCATCTAATATGGCCGGTTATGGTTATAAGGCGGTGGCCGGGGCGGTGACTTTTGGCAGCATCCTACAAGAAGATGAATCGGCCCCGCGGCCAAGGCGCTCCCGGTCCAGGTTTACGGGTCACTTGACCTTGCCGGTGAATGAAGGTATCTTAAAGCCGGCTGGCCCCCCGGGGGGGTGGGATTGGCCCCAAAAATCCGTTCCCCATAAAGCAGAGGAGAACTGAGATGACCCACCGTCGTTTAACATTGGTGTTAGCTGTCGCGGTTGTCGTCAGCTTGTTGGCCATGGGCCTGATGGGGGCGCCGTCAATGGCCAAGAAAGGCAAACCGATCATCATCGCCGTGCCGACGTCCCTCACCTTCCTCGAGGGGCGGGAGTCGATCAACGCCGTCAAGCTGGCCGTGAGCGAGATCAACGCCCGCGGCGGAGTCAAGGTCGGCGGCGTCAAACGTCGGTTCAAGGTGGTCAGCATCGACCTGCGCGACGCCGCGGCCGGCGTGCCCGTGGCCGAGGCCCTGCTGGCCCTGGAAAAAATCATTACCCAACAAAAACCCCACGCCATCGTGGTCGGGCCGTTTCGGTCCGAGGCCCTGATCGCCGGCATGGACATCATCGCCAAGTACAAGGTGCCGCTGTTGGGCACCATCGCCATGAGCCCCGGCTCGGAGAAGCGCATCGCCAAGAATCCGGCCAAGTACAAATACGTCTTCCGGGTCAGCCTCAACGCCATCTACCTGGTCAAGTACCTGGTCGGCCATATGATGTTCCTCAAGAAGAAATTCGGTTTCAACCGGCTCTTCCTGATGAACCAGGACGTGGCCTGGGCCCGGGCCACGGCGGGCATCACGGGCAAGATTTTGAAGAAACTGGGCTGGGAGATCGTCGGCCACGAGGTCTATCCCACCGGGGCCTCGAACTTCGCCTCGGGTCTGCTCAAGGCTCGGCTGAAAAAGGCCCAGGTGATCATGCCCGTGTTCGACATGCCCCAGTCGGGCGTTCTGATCAAGCAGTGGAAGGCCTTGCGGGTCCCGGCGGTCATGGCCGGCTTCATCTCGCCTATGGCCGGCCAGGGGGCCTGGAAGCGCTTCCGGGGCCGGATCGCCGGTCTGATGAACGCCATCTTCGAGGTGGGCAACATCCCGGCCAAGAAGGTGCCCGCCTCGGCCCGGTTCTACTACCGCTACAAGAAGAAGTACGGTAAGTATCTCCAGTCGGGACACGGTCCGGCGCCGTCCTACGCCGCGGTGTACATCCTCAAGGCGGCCATCGAGAAGGCGGGCTCCCTCGATCCGGACAAGATCGTCGCCGCCCTCAAGACGACCGACACCCTGACGGCCATGGGCCGGGTCAAGTTCAACAAGACCAACCAGACCATCTTCGGGGCCGATCCCAAGAAGGCGGCCGTGGGCTGCGTCTTCCAGTGGTCCCGCAAGGGTCGGCGGGTGATCGTCTTCCCGCCCACCATCGCCGAGGGCGCGGTCACGCTGCCGCCCTGGATGAAGAAGAAGTAGGTCCGCTCGGCCGGGCGTTCGGGCGACCGGGCGCCCGGCCGGATCAACCTTCAGGTCGGCCGGCGGGCCGATGATTGATCGACCCGCGGACGACTCAATTCCCGAGTAGCAGTCACCAAGCCCATGGTTATCGACAAGCTTCTGGAGATCCTGGTCACCGGTTTCCCGATCTGCGCCATTTTGGCTCTGGTCTCGTTGGGATTCAATCTGACCTTCGGCGTCAGCGGCATTGCCAATTTCGCCTACGGGGCCATTTACGTGGTGGCCGGTTTTCTGTCGTGGGCCCTGCTCGAGAACGTGGCCGCGCCGCTGTTCGGCGAAAGCGCCAAGCTGTTGCTGTCGTTTGTCACCGGAGCGGCGGCGGTCATTCTGTCCGCTCTGTTCGGGCTGGTGTTGTACTGGACCATCCTGGTCCGGCTCCGGGGGATGATTCTATCCCAGGTCATCGCCACCTTCGCCGTGGGCCTGGCCCTGATCGAAGGCCTTCAAACGGTTGTCTTGAGCCGGATTCAGGCCCAATTGCCCGACGCCATGGACAGCGCCTATCTGATCCTGGACAAGCCGATCTATCACCAGTACCTCTACATCTGTATCGGCGCGGTGGGTCTGGCGTTGTTCAGTTGGTGGTTCACCCGCCACACCAAACTCGGCCTGGCCTTTCGGGCCATCGCCCAGGACGAGTCCACCGCCCTGACCCTGGGCATCAACTCGGACCGGGTGGCGGCCATGAGCGTCGCCTTCGGGGCCGCCTATATCGCTCTGGCGGCCGTATTGGTTCTGCCCAGTCAGGGAGACATTATTGAAAAACACGGCTATGAAGTCCTGATCAACGCCCTGGCGGTCTGCATCGTCGGGGGACTGGGCAGCACGGCCGGGATCATCGTCGCCGCCCTGC
>JAHJDS010000599.1 GCA_018812395.1 Pseudomonadota bacterium | reverse complement strand
CTTCGCGCCGTGGAGCTATTCCAATACCACCTGCACCGGAAACCGCGATCTCGTCGATTGTTCGGGCAACGCGGGCACAGCCTGCAACTCACCGACCTGGACCGGTTCGATAGATACCTGGACGACGGTCAGCCACACCTTCACCACCAGCCCGACAGCTCGAGCCGTGAACTTGCGGCTCAACGTGATGAAGTCCAGCGGCACCACCGCCGCCCAGTACGTGTACTACGACAACGTGCTCCTGCACTGAGTGGCCTGCGTTGGGTTCCATCATCCAACGCCTCGGATCCGTTCCCATCGTCCCGCGGTGGCCGGCTCCTGGTCTCGCAAGGCGCAGCTGGCGAGACGACATCACAGAGCCCTTCGTGCCACAGGATACCCGTGCCAGGTGCAATCCGATATTCAGAGCACTTCGACTCCTACAGCGCGCTCAATTCGGTTGATCTCATCTCTTGCGGGGCTCCGGCCTGGCGGCAGTCTTTTTGTCGTCGCTGCGCGCCCAAAAAAAGCCCCACCTTGGCCCCCCGCACTTCGATCAGCACATCTGAGGAGCGCTGTAGCCAGGAAAGGCCAGCAGCGCGACGCGTGCGCACCAGGAGCACAGACCTACCGAGCACAGCGGAAGCCGCGGCCACTGACCCCAAGCACCCAGTCGTAGTAGCGGTAAGACACTCGAAACCTCTCCTCGGTGCTGAAGTACGCTCCACCGCGCAACATCCGCATCTCGCAATTCGCGTTGCTACCGTCGACCCAGGCCTCCCCGGTCGAGGGCGCGCCCATGTAGTTGGCGTCGACGGGTTCGCCGTGCAGACAGTCCTCAAGCCACTCCCAGGCGTTGCCTTGCATGTCATACAGACCCAGGCTGCTCACTGCCCTCGTGGCCACAGGGTGGCTCTCCCCGCCGGAGTTCCCTTCGTACCAGGCGATCTCGGCCAGGCAGGCGGGTTCAGGACTGCACGGCCAAGCTGCGATCGAACCGGCCCTCGCCGCGTACTCCCACTCCGCCTCACTGGGCAAGCGGCCCCCCACGTCCTCGCAGAAGCCCCGGGCATCGCCCCAGAGCACCTCGTCGGCCGGGCAGTCCGGACAATCCGGGTGACCGTTGGAGATGCGACCCGTTATCTCCAGGTACTGTTGCTGTGTGATCTCGGTCTGGGTCAACTCGAAAGCCTCCACTGCGACGGTGTGCCGTGGACTCTCGTCGTCGTTGCACTCCATGTCCCCCGATGAGCAACCCATCTCGAAGCTGCCTGCAGGGATCGCGACCCAGGTGAGCCTTGCGGCTTGCATGCCGGCGTCCTGGCCGCTGTCGGGCTCTGTCGCGTCACTCCGCGCGTCGGCAGCCGCATCGGCACCAGCGTCGACGAGGCACTGGCAAAGCCCCCAGACCTGGCCGTCGTCGGCACACAGCTGGGCGCCCTGCGCACTTCCCTGACAGGAACAGGGCCGGGAGCTGCCAGGGGCACACGCACCGTCTTCGGGCGGCTTCGCTGGACAGGCGCCCAAGACCAACACAAGGGCGGCACCGACACCTTTGCACAACGCGCTCCTGTGCATGCTCTTCCTCCCAGCTTTTTAGGCTACCGACGAGACGATGCCACACGATGCCACACGATGCCAGGAGCACACCCGGGGTGTCGGCGGAAATAACCCCACCCCACTCCAGACCTTAGGCCCGCCTCCCCCTCCGGCATTGAAGCCCGTCGATTTCGGTGAGTTCTTGCCACCAAGAGGGTCTCTGTCCCCTCGTCTCCCCTGTCTTCTCCTGTCATGCGCTGCATATCGCCAGGCCTTGGCCCTCTTCCCCGGTTCAGCTTTCCTTTTTTTCTTCTGCTCCAAATCCCAAGCGACACAAAACGTCGCCAAGCTCCGTATATTGGAGTCAGCAGGAAGGAAATCGTGGATGGATTCGGACCTACTCAGGATTGGGGACTTGAACTTTTGTTCAGTAGTTGGTACTGAACAAATGTGCGGTCAGTCTTTTGGATTGCCAGCGCCCGAGGGGCGACGGTAACAGGAGGTGATGTGATGCTGGCGGAGGTCAAGATGAGCGATCGCAACGACAAGGCCGAGCGCGAGCGCGCCATAGAGCTGGCGGTGACCGCCATCGAGCGGCAGTTCGGAAAAGGTTCGATCATGCGCCTGGGCGCCGACGAGGCGCTGGTGCACGACATCGAGGCCATCTCCACCGGCGCCACCTCGCTGGACGTTGCCCTGGGTGTGGGCGGTCTGCCGCGCGGCCG
>JAHJDS010000034.1 GCA_018812395.1 Pseudomonadota bacterium | reverse complement strand
GGTGGTGGTCCTCCTCTTTTACGGGGGGGCGATCATCGCCGCGGTCATCCCCAAGCCGGGCATCAGTTGGACCGGGCATCTGTTCGGCTTCGGCGTCGGGGTGGTCATGGCCTGGTTCACCAGGGAAGGCCGGCCGACCTGACGCCGGGGCGTATCACCCCGGACCATAGAATGGCCGGCGGTCGGCCCGTGATAATCAGATGCGTCCGCCGCGGCTTTTAAGCAGGGCGGCCGCCTTTTCCCGCCCGGCCTCACGGGCCGCGGCCAGCGGGGTCTGTCCGGACTTGTTCTGGGCGTTGATCTCGGCCCCCCGGACCAGCAGGAGCTTGATCAGGGCCGGCCGGCCGTTGACGGCCGCCAGATGGAGCGGCGTCTCGCCCAGGGCGTCCCGGGCGCCTAAGTTCGCCCCGGCCTTGATCAGTGTCTCGGCCGTCAGGAGACGACCCAGCCCGGCCGCCAGGTGAAGGGCCGTTCGCCCCCGGGCCGTAACCGCCTTGACCGCGCCCGGCCGGGCGGCGAGGAGGCGTTTGACCCGGGGCAGATCGCCCTCGGCAACGGCGAACAGGATCAGCTCGTCGGGCGGGGCGCCGAGTTCGGCGCCGCGCCGGCGCAGCAGCCGGGCGACCGCCGGGCGCCCCTCGAGAACGGCCAGGGCCAGGGGCGTCGAGCCGGCCCTGTTCCTGGCGTTGAGGTCGGCGCCCTTGGCCGCCAGGACCTCGACCACCTCCCGGTGGCCGCCGGCCGCGGCCTCGTGCAGAGGGGTCCGGCCCTCCCGGTCGCGGGCCTCCGGGTCGGCCCCCGCGGCCAACAGCCAGCGGACCGCCGCCGGAGAGCCCCGGGCGGCGGCCAGGTGGAGCGGCGTCCGTCCGGCCCCGTCCCGGGCGTTCAGGTTGGCGCCCCGTTGGCGCAGCAATTCGGCCAGGTCGGGTCGCCACCTGATGACGGCCCAGTGCAGGGCCGTGGTCCGGCCCGGTCGCTCCGGATTGACCCTGGCCCCGAAATCCAACAGCGCCTTGACCACGGTGGTGTGCCCGGCAAAGGCCGCCTTGAGCAGCGGCGTCTGGCCGAAGCCGTCGTTGGCCTCGACCAGGGCCCCGCGCTCGAGCAGCAGCCGGACCGCCTCGATCCGGCCCTCGGCCTTGGCCAGATGAAGCGGCGTCGCCTGGTCGCCCCCCCGGGCCCGGACCGCGGCCGGGGTCTTGTCGAGCAGGGCCGCCAGGGCCGCCGCGTCACCCCGCCTGGCCAGGGCCAGCACGCGGGCGACCACCTGTTTCGGGACCGGCCGGTTGAGCCGGGCCGCCAGGGCGGACCACCGCCTCCTGGCCGCCTCGTTCTCCGGGTCGATCTCGAGGGCTTGGCGATAGGCCTGAACGGCCCGGCCGAATTGCTGGCCCGCCTCGGCCCGCTCGGCCTTGGCCAGCAGTTTGGTCACCCGGGGGTCGGGCCGACGAATACTGAAGATGAGCGAGGCCACCAGGGCCGCCGCCGCCAGGCACACCAGGGTCGATACCACCAGGCCAAGGGTTCGCTTGCGGGCCATCCGCCGTTCCTTTCAGGTCATCGGCCGGTCTTGGCCGGCGCGGTAAACAGCGCTTTGCCTTTGGCGTCAAAGATCATCAGCGAGGGCTCCTCGTAACCGCCCAGGCCCAGAGCGGCCCGGACCCGGCTCCGGGCGTCCCGGATGACCAGGCCGTAGAGCCGGCCCTGCTCGCCGGTCAGGACCAGGCGCGGCCGGTTCCGGTCGTCCAGAAGCCCGATCTCGGCCAGGCCCGCCCCGGTGACCGCCAGGGCCAGCCGGCTCCGGCCCTTTTGGTCCCGCATGGTGAAGACCACGGCCCCCTTTACGACCTGAAGCGAGGCCCGGGGCCGGCCCGATTGGTCGACGATGACCAGCCGCCCCAGGACCATCGTCTTCGGCCCCGTGGCCCGGGCCACGGGCAACGACAGGGAGCGATATAGGGCCGCCCCGCCAAAACCCGCCGCCATGGCGAGCAGGGCCGCCACGAACAATTGTTTCTTGGTCATTCCCTCCCTCCCCGCAAGGGCATTCTCCCGCCGAGAGCCTTGTCCTCTATTTGAATCACGGGTCAACGGCCTGACCCAACTTAGCACGACTGGCGGCCGGCCCACAATCAACTCGCCGCCACCCCGCCCCGAAAAATGAGGGTTGTCCTTGTCCGGCCGGGTGGAGTATCCTCCCTAAAAGAGGATTTCGGGACGCGGGGAGAAAGGGATGAGTCGGCGGTTCGAGTTCAACCGGATGGAAGTGGCCGGGAGCCTGGGTGACCTGGGGACGCTCTTGCCCCTGGCCATGGGCATGATCCTCATCAACCACCTCGATCCGACCGGGGTGCTGCTGAGCATCGGCGTCTTTTACGTCCTGGCCGGGGCCTACTACGGGGTGACGGTCCCGGTCCAGCCGATGAAGGTCATCGGGGCCTACGCCGTGGCCACCGGCATCGGGGCGACTCAAATTATGGCCGCCGGATTGTGGCTGGCCGTGTTCCTTCTTATTATCGGCCTGACCGGGGCGGTGACCGTCCTGGGGCGCTACACCCCGCTGGCGGTCGTCCGCGGGGTGCAGCTCTCGACCGGCGTGTTGCTCATGGCCCAGGGCGTCAGGTTGATGGTCGGCACGTCCCAGTTCCAGGTCCTGGCCAAGGCGGCCGAGCCCAACCTGATCGTCCAGTCCCTGGGGCCGGTGCCCATCGGGATCGTCATCGGTCTCGGCGCGGCGATTCTGACCTTGCTGCTCCTGGACAACCGGCGGCTGCCGGCCGGGCTGGTGGTGGTGATCCTGGGACTGATCCTGGGCCTGGTCCTGGGCCGGCCGGAAAACCTGGCCCGGCTGAGCCTCGGCCTGAACCTGCCCCGGATCTTGCCCTTTGGCTGGCCCTCCTGGCCCGATTTCACCCTGGCCCTCTTGGTCCTGGCCCTGCCCCAGGCGCCGATGACCCTGGGCAACGCCGTGATCGCCAACGCCGATCTCAGCCAGGAGTATTTCGGCGAAAAGTCGAGGCGGGTCACCTACCGCTCGCTCTGCATCACCCAGGGCCTGGCCAACGTGATGGCCTTTTTCCTGGGCGGCATGCCCATGTGTCACGGCGCCGGGGGGCTGGCGGCCCACTACCGTTTCGGGGCCCGCACCGCCGGGTCGAACCTGATAATCGGCGCGGTGTTCATCGTCCTCGCCCTGGGCTTAGGCTCGGGCGCGGTGGCCGTGCTGAGGCTGATGCCCATGGCCGTGCTGGGGGTGCTGCTGCTCTTCGCCGGGGCCCAGTTGGCCCTGTCGGTGATCGATCTCGGGCCCCGGCGGGATTGGTTCGTGGCCCTGGTCATGCTGGGGCTGACCCTGGCCACCAACTTGGCCATCGCCTTTGGGGTCGGCCTGGGGGTGGCCTGGCTGCTCAAGTGGGACAAGCTGAACGTCTGACCGGCCGGCCCGGCCGCCGGCCCCGGGCTAGACGTTGAACCGGACGTGGACCATCTCGCCGTCCCGGACGAGGTACTGCTTGCCCTCCAGCCGGAGCAGGCCCCTTTTTTTGGCCTCGGCCAGGGAACCGCAGTCGAGCAAGTCGTCCCAGGCGATGACCTCGGCCCGGATGAATCCCTGGGCCAGGTCGGAATGGATCGTGGCCGCCGCCTCGAGGGCTGTCTGGCCCTGGCGCAGGGTCCAGGCCCGGACCTCGTCGTCACCCACGGTGAAGAAGCTGATCCGGCCGCCGGTGCGATAGACGCCGCGGAGCACCCGTCCGGCGGCCCAGTCGACCAGGCCGTAATCCGCGGCGAACTCTTCCCGTTCGGCCTCCTCCATCCGGGAGAGTTCCATTTCCAGCCGGGCCCGGATGACCTCGACCGCCCCGGCGGGCAGGCCCAGGTCCGGCACGGCGTCGTCCTCGTCGTCGTTGGCCGCGACCACCAGCCGGGGTTTGGCCGAGAGCAGGGCGTAGCCCTTGAGTTGGGGGGCCAGGGCCAGTTCGGGCGTGTCGCGCAGGGGTTTGGTCCGGGCCAGCACCTCGCCGGCCCGCTCGAGGAGTTCCTTTTCCCCGGGGGCGCCCTTTTTGCCCCGTTGGCGGTCGGCGATCAGCCGTTCCAACTTGGTTTCGACCTGGAGGGAGTCGCTGATGATCAGCTCTTCCTCGATCCGTCGGAGGTCGGCGGCCGGTTCGGCCCCGGCGTCGGCCCGGGCGAAGTTGCGGACGACCACCACCAGCGCCTCGGCCGCCCTGATCCGGGGGCCGAGATCGAGCGTGCTCCGGGCGGGCTGGTCGTCCTTGTCCACCCGGCCGCCCCCGTCGACAAAGGTCACCTGGGCGGCGATCTTGCGCCGGGGGTGGTACAGCTCAGCCAGTCCGTCCAGCCGCTCGTCCGGCAGGGGAACCACCCCCCGGACAAAACCCTCCCGGGCCACGGCCCCGGCGTCGTACTTCTGTCCGGTCACGGCGCAGAAGAGGGTCGTCTTGCCCGCGCCGGGCAGCCCGATGACGGCCACTTCCATGTCTGCTCCTCCTTAGCCCTCCCAGCCCTTGACCGGGCCGGTCGCCCGCAGCCGGCGGTGATGGGCCGCCAGCTCGGCGCAGTAGAGCACCACGCAGGAGAAGAAGAACATCAGGATCAGAAACAGGATGAACGTCGTCATCGAGCCGTAGATCACGCTGTAGGCCGGATTGTGGGAGGTGATGTTGGCGAAGACGTTCTTGGCGATCTCCCAGAACGCGGCCCCGAAAAAGCCGCCGTACAGGGCCGACCGCCAGGGCACATAAGTGTACGGAATGAGTTTGTACACCCCGGCCAGGCTGACCCAGATGATGGCGAAGGGCAGGACGTACTTCAACAGGACCCCGTAGACCAGCCACCGGCCGAAGGTCCACCAGGGGGGGGCCGGGGTCAGCGAACCGAACCAGTCTCCGACGAGCCAGATCCCCAGCCCCCACGAGGCCGCCTCCGAGGCCATGGCGAAGTTGTCCATCATCCGGGCCAGGAAGTCCACGGCCGTGCTGATCCCGGCCGACAACAGGATCATCAGCCCGGTCAGCGGGATCAGACCGAAGGAGAGCAGCTTGGCGTGAAAGAAATTGCGGTGTTTGTCGGCCTTGAAGATGTGGCTCAGCGAATAGTCCAGCGAATCGAACATGAACGAGCTGATCCAGAACATGAACAAGAATCCCCAGACGCCGGCCCAGTCGGCCTGGAGCTTGATCTTCTTCACCTCGCCGATGATGAACGTCGCGTACTGGGGCACGGACTTCATCACGAAATAGTCCAACTGCCCGTACAGCTCAGGGAACGACCCCAGGACCAGCCCGAAGGCCCACATGAACAGGAACAGGATGGGGATGATGGCCAGCAGCATCCAGAACGACAGGGCCGCCGCCAGTTCGAGACAGCCGTCATGCCAGAACGCGCCCAGGCTGCTCCAGAAGATGCGCCGCGTGTCCCGGGCGTACCGACCAACCGTGTGCGGAAATCCCCCCCTCATGAACGCCGATTATAGCTTAGCCAGGGAGCAACCACAAGCGCCTAAGGGGCGTCAGGCCTCGGGGTCCAGACAGGGATTGAAATAGCCGAACCCGAGATTCGGGGCCAGCTTCTCGAGACGCGCCATCATCGTCGCCAGGCCCAAGGGTTCCTCCTGGGGCGGGGGTCCGACGGCCTGGAAATAGTAATCAGGGTCGAGGTTCAGGTTGCGCAGTTGGATCAGGTCCAGATCCGTTTCCGCGGCAAAGCGGCCCAACCGCTCGACCTCGCCCGGCGTGTCGGTCACCCCGGGCAGGTGCAACAGGTTCAGGGCGGCGAATTTTCCGCCCCGTTTCATCACCCGGACCGACTCCAGGACCTCTTCCAAAGAATACCCCCGGGGCCGGTAGTAGGCGGCGTAAGTCCCGGGGTCGAGCGAGTTGACGCTGACCCGGATCGAGTCCAGGCCGACCCGCGCCAGACGGGCCACGACCTCGGGCCTCGAGCCGTTGGTGTTGAGGTTGATGGTCCCCCGCGACGTTTGGCGCCTGATGAGGCGGATGGATTCCTCGAGCAGTTCGGCGCCGAGAAGCGGCTCGCCTTCGCAGCCCTGGCCGAAGCTGACCACGGCCCGGGAGGCGACGCTCAGGTGAGAGGCCGCCACCTCGGCCACTTCCTCGGGTGTGGGGGTGAAGGTCAGCCGAGGCTGGGTGACGCAGACGGGCGAGTCTTCCGGCTGGAGCGACAGGCAACCCAGACAGGCGGCGTTGCAGGTCCGGGCCGTGGGCAGCGGGGCCTCGTCGCGCCCGAGCACCAGGTTTTTGGCCGCCGGACAGCCGTAGGTCAGGGCGCAGTTGGAGATCAGGTGCTCCCACAGCCGGTTGTCCGGGTGCCGCCCGGCCTTGTCCCGGGCCCGGGCGATGATGAGTTCAGGGTCGAAACCGGCCGGGTCCTGGCGTTGGTCCGGATCGACCCGGGCCGCGGCCACGTAAAATCGCCCGTCCCGAAAACCGACCGCCGCGTAGGCGAACAAGGGCAGCACCGGCGCCCCGGCCAAGCGCCGGTAGGCCGCCAGCAGACCGACCGTGTGGGCCGGGGCCACAAAGGCGGCCACGGCCCGGACCGGCCCGCCCCGATGGGCGGTGACCACCTTGGGCCGCCCCAGGGCGTCAAAACCCACCGGCCGCCTCCCGGGCAGCCCGAACAGCTCGCTGCCCTCGGGCAGGGGAATCAGCTCCTCGGGCCGGGGAGGGCGCAACTTGTTCCCAGACCGGCCGGCCATGGCCAAGCGGGGGTGATCCATGATCCCGCCCCCCGGGGTGGACAGCAGCAGGCGTGGTGATCGCCTCATAAACCTCATCCGAAAACCGGTCGTCTTGAAGGGCCGGGCGCCGTTCGGCCCCCGGGCAAGGCCTTGATCCTGGGCCGGATCATACCGGACCGAGGCC
>JAHJDS010000282.1 GCA_018812395.1 Pseudomonadota bacterium | reverse complement strand
TGCTGACCCGGCCGCTGAGCGCCATTCGGCGCTCGGCCGCCGCCCTGGCCCGACGGCTGCGGGGCGTGGCCCGGGGCCGGTTCACGGTCGAACTCGTTGACGGGCGGTCCCAGGTGGGCGGCGGGGCGTTGCCCCTGGCCGATTTGCCGACCCGGCTGGTGGCCATCCGGCCGGCCGGCCTGACCGCGGCCCGATTGGACGAAAAACTGCGGGGGCTCGAGGTTCCGGTCATCGGCCGGACTCAGCACGACCGCTTGTTGTTGGACCCCAGGACCATGTTGCCCGGTGACGCGGCCCAGGTGGCCGTGGCGCTCGACGAGGTGTTCGGGGAGGGGGGCGTGGCTTGACCGAAAAAACGGGGATCGAACCGCTCGAGTTGTCGCTTCGGGACGTGGAACAATTGGGTGACTGGCTGATCGCCGACGTGATTCACCTGACCAAGGCCCGCCGCGGCCATCTGGCCCCGTACGACAAGCGGCAACCACTACCCGAGGGCCTGCCGGCCGACGTCCGGGCCGAGGCCGGCCGGGCGGCGGTCCTGAAGCAACCGGTGGCCAATGAACCGGAGCGCCGGATGGTCCTGCCACTGGTCATCGGCGGCCGGGCCCTGGGATCGTTGGTTCTGGAGGGGCTGCCCCCGGGACTGGTCGGCGAGGAGGCCTTGCCCTACCTGACCAGGATGATCGACCTCGGCCTGGAGAACATCTACTTCTACAAGGCCAACGTCACCGACCCGCTGACCGGTCTGTTCAACCGGCGCCACCTGTCCTATCAACTGGCCCGGGCCATTGACGACTACTGGGCCGAGGTGGGCGGTCGCGTCGGCCGCCGTCTGGCCTGGACCGACGCCGGGGAGATCGAGTCCTTTTCGCTGTTGCTCATGGGTGTGCCGGGCTACTGGGACGCGGAGCGCCTGACGGCCGGGGCCGAGGACCTGCAGGCCGTGCTGGGCGAGTCGGTGTTGCTGGCCCGGGACGACCGTTTCGGTTTCGCCTGCCTGGCGCCGCGCCTGGACCGGCTCGGGGCCGAGGCGGCGGCCATGGAACTGCCGAGGCGGCTGGCCGATCTGGCCGTAGGTTGGCTGACGTTTCCGGCGGATTGCCCCGATCTGACCGCCGGCGTGGGTGGCGAGGCGGAGGAGGCCGCCCGGCGGGTGTTCGCCCGGGCCTTCCGGGCCATGGAGGCCGCCGTGCGCCGGGGCGGGGTGTTCAACGTCAGCGACGTCCTGGCCGGTGACGCCCGGGTGATCGAGGTCCGGCCCGGCAACCGGGTGGTGCTCGACGTGGGCCACGAGGCCGGCGTTCGGGTGGGGATGCGTTTCGCCGTGGCCGGCTCGCGGCGCCAGACGGCCGACGGTTCCGTGTTGGCGGCCCGTTATCCCTACGGCGCCAAGGGCCGGTTGGTCGTCATCGACCTCGAGCCGGAGAACTCGGTCGCCGAGGTGGTGGCCATCACCGATCCCCTGTGGGTCATGGACCGAGGCGACGAGGTGATTCCCATCGACGACGAAACCATCGTCGAGGAGGAGCGATCCCTGGAGGTCGATCCCGAGACCGGCCTGCCCGATCTGGCCGCCTTCAATCGCCGGTTGGCCGACCTCGCCGGGCAGGACGGCGCCGGGGCGGTGATCCTGTTCAAACTGGACGGCCTGGCCAGCCTGGAGCGCGTCTCGGGGCCGTCGGCGACGGCGGCCCGGCGCCGGGCCCTGGCCGAACGGGTCAAGGAACTTTTGCCTGACGGCGCCTGGGCCGGCCTGTACAGCCCGAATACGGTGGCCGTCTCGCTGCCCGGCGCCGATCAGGACGCGGCCCTGGACTTTGCCCGCCGGGCGAGTCGCGGCGTCGATGGCGCCGAATCGGTCTCGGCCGGCGTCGCGGTCTGGCCCTTCTTTGACTTTTCCTTCGACGACCTGGTCTATCGGGCGGTCAAGGCCCTGGACCACGCCACCCTGCTCGGGCCGGGGTCGATCGTCGCCTTTGACGCGGTCAGCCTCAACGTCAGCGGCGACAGGCTCTACGCCGAAGGGCGCGTCGAGGAGGCGGCCGCGGAGTTCGTTCGGGCCTTGACCATCGACCCGGACGAGGTCAACGTCATCAACTCCCTGGGGGTCTGTCACGGCCAACTGGGTCACATGGACGAAGCCCTGGAGTGCTTCGCCCGGGCCCGGGACATTCAGCCGGACAACTTCATGACCCATTTCAATCTGGGCTTCGCCCTGGCCGCCCTCGGTCGGGACGAAGAGGCCATCGACGCCTTCCGGGAAGCGGCCCGGCTCGACCCCGATCACACCGACGTCCGCCTCCAGTTGGGCCGGCTGCAGCTGCAGGCCGGCCGCCTGGACGAGGCGGAAGCCAATCTCGGCCTGGCCGCCTCCGCCGCCCGGCCGCGGCCGATGTGCTGGCGGCTGTTGGGCGACATTCAGTGGGGACACGGCCGGCTGGACGAGGCCATCGCCTCCTATGAAAAGGCGGTCAAGGGCGCGCCCATGGACGCCGAGTCTCTGAGCGGGCTGGGGGTCCTCTTTCTGGAGCGGGGCACCGACCCGGACGTGGCCCTGTCACTGTGCGGCCAGGCGGTGGAACTCGACCCGGACCGGCTCTTATTCCGGTATCGATACGGCTGGGCGCTGCTTCAGACCGGGCGGTTCGAGGACGCGGCCCGGGTGCTGGCCGACGTGGTCGAGGCCGGTTTCGATCGGCCGGAAGGGGCCTGGCGCTGGGCCCAGGCCCTGGAGGCCGCCGGTGACGCGGCCCGCGCCCGCCGGGCCCTGGGACGGGCCCTCGATATCGACGCCGGGTTCGAGCCGGCCGGGACCATGCTCGCCCGGCTGGACGCCGAGACCTAGCCCCGATTATTCATCAGGATCTCATCGGCCCGCGAAGAGGCCACCGACGAGCGGATAGGGACCGGCCACGCGAGGTCAACATGACCCAGACCGTTATTGACGATTGTCCCCGGGTCAGGTCACTGGAAGTCATCCCGGTACGTTCCCAGGGACGGCTGGGCATCCTGCTCCGGGACCCGCAACGGCTGAGCGAGTGCACCATCATCGTCCCGGAGAACATCTTCCTCATCATCTCCCTCATGGACGGCCGGCACACCCGGCGCGACATCCAGGAAGCCTACATGCGCCGCTACGGAGAACTGATCTATACCGAGCACATCGAGAAGGTCGAGGCGGAACTGGATCAAAATCTGTTCCTGCACAGCGAACGCTTCGCGCTCCATCAGGCCCGGATCATCGATGAATTCGCCGCGGCGCCGGCGATCGAGGTCACCCCGGCCGGCGTGGGCGACCTGCCCGGCGGGGCGACCCTGGAGAAGTGGCTGGACGAGTGCCTGGCGCCCTCCGGCCGGACCCGGGGCGAAGGCCGGATCAAGGCCGTCATCGCCCCCCACGTCGATCTCGTTCGGGGCCGGCGGGTCTACGGCGCCGTTTACGACCGGGTGCGGGACTGTTCGCCGGAGGCCTTGTTCGTCCTTTTGGGGACGTCCCATCAACCGACCCGGGGCCTGGTCGTGCCCACGGCCAAGGACTTCGAGACCCCGCTGGGTCGGGTCCGGACCGACCGTGAGGCGGCCGAGCGGCTCAAAAAGCTGACCGGAGACGAGGGCCGGGCCGACGAGATCGTCCACCGGACCGAGCACTCGATCGTGTTTCAGATCCTGTTCCTGCAGCATCTGCTGGGACCGGTGCGGATTCTGCCGTTGTTGTGCGGCACCTTCTCGGCGCTGATCGCGGACGGCAAGTCGCCCGAGGCGGAAGACGAGGTCCGGAGGTGGCGTCGGGAGTTGTCGGCGGTCCTCGAGGACGCGGGGGAGGTGGTCATCGTCGCCGGGGCCGATCTGGCCCACATCGGTCCCATGTTCGGCGATTCGGAATTGGTGGACCGCGGCCTGGCCGCCGCGTCCGAGGCGGCGGACAGGCGGCTTCTGGACGAGGTGGCGGCCGGAAACGAGGCCGGCTTTTTCCGGGCCGTGGCCGCCGAGGAGGACCGGCGGCGCATCTGCGGCCTGGCGCCCATCTGGTGGCTGCTGGCCTTGACCGACGCCGCCCGGGGCGAAATCGTGGATTACGAACAATGGAAAGACCAGGCCGGACAAGGCTCGGTGAGCTTTGCCGGTCTGGTCTTTTGGTCTTGAATCGGCCGGTGCGAGGAGGGCGGTTCGCGTCCGGGCGGTGAGCCTGGCGGCCGGTCGCGTCGGCCACCGCCATTCTCACCGGACCCTTCGTGCGGGCAAATGCGGGTTATGCAGTCGCCGGTCCGGCCGGATCCTCGTCGTCGATCCTCTGGACCGCGACTCAGATCTTATCTTTGAGAGTCTTACCCGCTTTGAACTTGACCACCTTGGAGGCCTTGATCTTGATTTCTTCGCCGGTCTGAGGATTGCGGCCCTTCCTCGCCTTGCGCTTGGACACCGAGAAGGTCCCGAATCCGGTCAGGGTGATTTTGTCACCCTTCTTCAGGGCCTTGGTCACGTTGGCCAAGAAGGAATTGAGGGCCCGTTCGGCCTCGGCCTTCTTGAGCTTGGATTCTTTGGCCATTTTGTCGATTAGTTCCGCTTTGGTCATGCTCGTTCCCCCTCGCCGAGTAAAGTCCATGGCCCACTCGGGCCGCCAATTTATTTCCCCGATACCCTCCGGGCCTCCGCCTGGCTTGCGACGGCCGCCCCGTATCGGGAAACGCACTACCCTTCTGGCTCTGACCGACGTTAAAGGTGATGGTCCTGTTTATCACAGCGTAGATTGTTGTTTCAACTAAAAAGTGAAGGGTCCCCTGCTGGACGTCCATATTTTTCGGACCCCGGCGAATGGGCCCTGTCCCGGAAGCCGTCCCGGGCTCGGCCCCCGGGTTTGACACTTCCCGGCGAAATGGGTTAACATTCTTCGTTCGCCCGGCCGGGCGGAATCCGTTCCCCGGCGGGCGCCTGACGAGGCCTGACATGCTTGATCTGGCGCGCAAGAGTTTCGAGGCCAGCCTGCGGGCGGCCAAGGCCTTCCTGGACACCGGACTGGACCAACTGGTCATTGCCGCGGAGACCATCGCCTCCTCGCTGTCCCAGGGCGGCAAGCTCCTCATCTTCGGCAACGGCGGCTCGGCGGCCGACGCCCAGCACATGGCGGCCGAATTCGTCAATCGCTATTTGCTGGAAAGACCGCCCCTGCCGGCCATCGCCTTGTCCACGGACACCTCCATCCTGACCAGCATCGGCAACGACTACTCGTTCCATGAGGTGTTCTCCAAACAGGTCCGGGCCCTGGGCCGCAAGGGGGACGTGGCCCTGGGCATCTCCACCTCGGGCCGTTCGCCCAACGTGGTTCGGGCCCTGGCCGAGGCCCGCAACCTCGAGATGCACACCATCGCCCTCACCGGGCAGGGCGGGCATGACGCCGCCGCCCGGGCCGACGTGGCGATCGTGGTCGACGTGGCCGAGACGCCCCGGGTCCAGGAGGTCCACCTGTTGATCGAGCACGTCTTGTGCGAACTGGTCGAGGCCCGGTTGTTCACCCACGTCGGGCGGGGCATCTGATGACGGCCCGGCGACCGATTGACAC
>JAHJDS010000281.1 GCA_018812395.1 Pseudomonadota bacterium | reverse complement strand
GACTATCCTGCAAGGGCACCTCTTTCATGATAGGCGGCCCATACACCTGTTAGGAATTGAGCTTGCGGGCGATCGCCTGAGGTGCTAAACCTCCTTCATGCCCCACGACAAATCACAGGTCGACCTCCAAAACCTCCAGGACGTGGCCGCCAAGGCCGACACGTCCCCCTTCGCCCAACTGGCCGGGCTGAGAATCACCCACACCGAGCCCGGCCGGGCCGTGGCCCAGATGACCGTGGACCAAAAACACGTCAACATGTACGCCGCCACCCACGGCGGGGCCCTGTTCGCCCTGGCCGATCACGCCTGCTCCGTGGCCGGGAACTCCCTCGGACGACAGGCGGTCATGACCCACACCTACATGACCTTCATGAAAAATCCCCGACTCGGCCAGACCATCATTGCCGAGGCCAGAGTGATCCACGCCGGTAAACGGGCCGGCCAGGTCGAGATCACCATCCGCGACGAAGACGGCCAGACCCTGGCCGTGTGCCAGGCCGGAACCGCTTTCCTGGAATAGGGTCGTGACCCGTCGCCTACCCTTTAAGTGCATTTTCTGCGACCTGGGCGGGGTGTGCATCACCGTGGACCCCGGCCCGGCCATCAAGGACCTGGCCTTCATGTCGCGCCGGTCCGAGGACGAGGTGTCGGACGTTATTTTTAAAAGCGGCCTGATCGATCGGTTCGAGCGCGGAGAGATCGACGCCCGGCGCTTCCACGCCCTCGTCCGCCGGAAACTCTCCATCCACCCCACCTTCGCCCGGTTCAAGACCCTGTGGTCGGGCATCTTCGGCCCCAGTTACGGCATGGACGACATCCTGGCCCGGCTCAAACTGGACTGGAAGCTGTTCGTGGTCTCCAACACCAACGAGATCCACTTCCCGTTCATCGCCCTGACCAACCCCATTGTCCGGCACTTCTCCGGCTTCTTTTTGTCCTACCAGTTGGGCCACATCAAGCCCGAGTCCGAGTTTTTCGTGAAGGCCATCGACCAAAGCGGGTTCGCGCCGCACGAGATCCTGTATATCGACGACCGGCCCGACTTCGTGGCCGCGGGCGAGGCCCAGGGCCTGCAAGGCCTGGTCTTCACCGAGCCCTGGGCCCTGCAAGAATGGTTCATGGACCAAGGCGTCGAGTTCAGCCTCCGAACCAAGCGCCGGTCAAAGGCCAAGAGATGATGGATCGCCCCGTGTTCGTCTTTGTGGACGACGCCCCCTTCGAGCTGGAGAATTTTAGGGCAAACATCGCCCCGGCCGCGCCGGACGTCGAGTTCGTCTATGACTCGACCTTTGACGGGGCTTGCCAAAAACTCGGCGACCGACCGGTCCACCTGTTTCTGCTCGATCTGTTCGGCTCGGACCCGGCCGCGAGCGAGCCGCGCATCCCGCCCCGCCAGGAACTGGCGGCCCAGGTCAAAGACCGGCCCACCTTGACCCAGGTCTACGCCGGCCTGGACGCCTCCGATCCCGCGAACATCAACGAGTATCTCCGCCGGCTGTTCGCCGTGGTCGACGGCTGGCGCCAGGTCTTTAGCGCCGTCTGCGACCAGGTCGGCCAGAACCGCAATTACGGCCTGGGCAACCTGACCCGGGCCGAGGCCGAATATCCCCTGGCGGCCAAAGCGGCCTACACCCGCAAGGCCCTGTTCGCCGACGCCGCGGCCTGCTTCTCGGCCGGGTTCGACGGCCTATTCATGAAACCCCCAGGCAAGAACGACGCCGACATCGCCGCCAATTCAAAGCGGGCCGCCCCCGGCCTCCTGGCCGCCTGGTCCGATCTGGCCGAAAAACGACTGATTCGCGGCTGCCGGGAGAAAGCCGAGGCGTGGGAGGCCCAAGGCGGCCCGGCTGATTTGATCGCCGCGTCGCGTCGCCTGGCCCAGGCCCTGGCGGGTGGTGACAAAAAAACCGCCCTGGCCGCGGCCCGGGCCCTGCCCCCGGACGAGCCGATCGCGAGCCAGGCGCTCACTTGGCTGGATCGTTGACCAGGGGACCCGCGTCCTGTCCGGGGCCGTTGGGGGGCTCGCCGGCCTTCATAATAATTTAATATTAATAGATATCATGGGCGCCGGCCATGACCGGTCGAGGCGCGGACTGGGGCCGGGAGTCCAAAAAATGCCCCGGCACTCTCCGGGCGACCTTGACAAAGCCCGGGGCCAGACTTAAATTACCGGAGAAATTGACACCTTGGCCGTGAGGTGCGGGACAACGCCCGAACGTCCCGATCGACGGATCACCGGCCGGGCCATAGATCGGCCAGGGTCGGGGCCGGCCGTCAGGAGACCACGAGGGCCATGGACGACACCTTGACCGATAGAGAACGCCGCATTCTGGCCCTCCTGGTCCAGGATTACATCCGGACCGCCGAGCCGGTCAGTTCCAAGACCCTGGCGGCCAAGGAGGGCGTTTCCTGGTCGGCGTCGACCATCCGGAGCGTGATGTCCCGCCTCGAGGATCGAGGCTACCTGGAGCAGCCGCACGTTTCGGCCGGACGGGTGCCCACCAATCGGTCGTTCGAATTGTACGTCGGCTGGCTGCTCGATTCCGTCGAGACCATCCCGGCCGATCGGCTGCGGATCGCCGCCGCCATGTCCCGCTGCTCGCCGGGGACGGGCAGTGTCCTGCACCAGGCCTCGCAGGTATTGAGTTCACTCAGCCGGCAAGCGGCGGTGGTCGTCGCCCCTTGGGGCGAGGAGGAGATCTATCGCCAGTTGGACCTGGTCCGGCTGAGCCGGGACCTGGTGCTGGTGGTCCTGGTGACCCGGCGCGGCCAGGTGGTCAATAAGTTCATCCATCCGGATGAGGATCTTCCCCAGGAGGAGTTGGACAAGTTCTCCCGGTATCTCAATGACCTGCTGGGCGACTTGAACGTCTCCCAGGTCCAGGCCCGGATCAAGGAGGAGCTGGCCAAGGAGCAAATCCGCTTCAACCGTCTTTTCTCCCGAGCGCTGCGGCTCTACACCCTGGCCTTTCCCGGCCAGCCGGAGCGGACGGTCTTCATCGAGGGGCGGACCAACCTCCTGGAAAATCCGGAATTCGCCGATCTGGGCGCCGTGAAGGCGGTGCTCAGGGCCTTCGAGGAAAAGCAGACCATCTTGAAATTGTTCGATCAGTGCCTCGAAGCCGAAGGGGTTCGAATCTACGTCGAGTTGGACGAACTGCTGGCCAAGGGTCTGGCCGCGGTGACCGCGGCCTACTCTCAGGGGCAAGTGCCCCTGGGCGGCCTGGGGGTCATCGGTCCGACCCGGATGGATTACTCTCAGGTGGTGCCCCTGGTCGACTTCACGGCCAGGCTTGTCAGCCGGAGTCTGGAAGCCGACATCCAATAACCCGAAGGAGCCGGTGTGACGACCCCAGAGAAAAGGACGGCCCCCAAAAAGACCAAGATAAACGTCAGGTCCGCGGGCGACACCGCCGCGGCGGCGGACAAGAAACGATCAGACCCGGCCGCCCAGCCGGCCCGACCCGATCCGGCGCGGGAACAACCGGAAGACTTGGAAGAACTCGAGCGCCAGGCCGAGCAACACTATGACAAATACCTGCGGGCCTGCGCCGATCTGGAGAACTATCGCAAGCGGGCCGAACGGGAGCGCCTCGAATATCTCAAGTATGCCAACGAGGCCCTGATCAAGGAACTGCTCATCGTCAGCGACAATCTGTGCCGGGCCCTGGAGCACGCCGATACGGAGGCCAACGCCGCCCCCCTCAAGGAGGGCGTCGAGATGACCCTCAAGGGGCTGATGGGCGTCCTGGCGCGTTTCGGGGTCAAGGAGGTCGAGGCCCTGGGCTGCCCGTTCGATCCCAACCACCATGAGGCGGTCAGCGTCCGGGAATCTGACCAGGCCGAGAACAACATGGTCACCGATGTCGCCCAGAAGGGGTATCTCCTGCACGACCGGCTGATCCGGCCGGCCATGGTCGTCGTCAACCGCCGTCCCGAAGGCGGCGACGACACCGGCTGATCGCCCCCGCGCCGCCGTTTCCCGAGCAAGCAACACCCAAACGGTACTTAGAGAGGAAGACATAATGGGCAAGATCATCGGCATCGACTTGGGGACCACCAACTCCTGCGTGGCCGTGATGGAGGGCAAGGACCCCAAGGTGATACCCAACCAGGAGGGCACCCGGACCACGCCGTCGGTGGTGGCCTTCACCGAGGCGGGCGAGCGACTGGTCGGACAGGTGGCCAAGCGCCAGGCCATCACCAATCCCGAGAACACCGTGTTCGCCGTCAAGCGCCTCATCGGCCGGAAGTTCGGCACGCCCGAGGTCCAGAAGGACGTCGAGATCATGCCCTACTCGATCATCCAGGCCGACAACGGCGACGCCCACATCAGCGCCGGCGGCAAGGAGTACTCCCCGGCCGAAATCAGCGCCATGGTCCTCCAGAAGATGCGGGACACGGCCCAGGATTACCTGGGCGAAGAGGTGACCGACGCGGTCAT
>JAHJDS010000280.1 GCA_018812395.1 Pseudomonadota bacterium | reverse complement strand
CCCTACGCCTTCTTCCCCTTGGGCTCGAAGAAGAAGTCATTTATGGGCGCGGCCAAGAGCCGGCTGGCCTCGATGCGTCTCTTCCTGGACGAGAAGACCGTCACCACCCGGTGGGCCTGAACCGGCCCGCGCGGTCAGGCCGGCGCCCTACTTCTTCCGGGCCGGTTCCCCGAGGTCCTCGGTCACCCCGGCCAGGTCCCTGGCCAGGGCGGCGTATTTCTCCAAGGGCGTCGAGCCGAAGACGACCATCCGGGCCCCGTCCGGGGACCCGCCACCGTGCATGCAGCCGGGGACGCCGGCGCCGATGGTCAACCATTCGATCAACCGGGCGATTCGGGCCCTGGTCTCGGCCGAGCCGGCCCCGGCGGTGACGTACTTTTGGATCAAGTGGCCGTACTCGGGGCTGGTGAAGTCCAGATAGGAGGGCAGGCAGCCCGTCTCGACGATCCCGCCGCCGATCTCCTGGGCCAAGCGCTTGGTCTCGTAGGGCAGCGTGGCCACGTGAATCTTGTTGCCGTGGGCCGCCAGGCTGTCGGCCAGCCAGGTGCCGGAGGGGTGCTTTTCCCCCAGGGCGATGGCGCCGACGCCCATGGTGAAGGTCGTCTCGTTGTTGAGTTCCATCTGGGTCAGCTTGTCCCGGAAGGTCTTGACGCTCAGGCCGTTGGCCCGGGCGATCAAGGCCGCCGCGCCGACCATGACGTCGCCCTGGCCGGCCACACAGGCCCCGATGCAGGCCCGATAAGTGGCCGTGAAACGAGTGATGATCGGCCCGGTGTATTTGTATTCACCGGCCAGAAACACCCGATCGTGGGGCACGAACACGTCCTCGAACAACAGATAGGCCTGGGTGATGCCGGTTTGGGTCGGGCAGTCGAAACCCTCCTCGAGTTCGCGGCCGTCACTGGGCCGCCTGGTCTCGACAATGGTCAGGCCCGCGATATCCTTGGGCACCACGCCGGCCACGGCGAAGTCGCGGTCCTCTTCCCGGTAGCCGTTGCCGGGAAGCAGGAATATCTCGTCCGCCGCGGCCGTGCCGCAGATCATCAGCTTGGCTCCCCGGATGACGATGCCGTCGTCGCGCCGGTCGACGATACGCAGGTTGGCGTCGAGGTCCCGCTGCTGGTGAGGCCTTTGGGAGCGGTCGCCCTTGGCGTCGGTCAGGGCGCCGGCCACCAACAGGCCCTTGTCCTGGAAGGTTTGTCCCCATTTCTTGACCCGGGGGTGGTAGTCGGTGCCCAGCTCGTGGTCCATGTCGTGGCTGACCGACCACATGACGTTGAAGCCGTTCCAGCCCACGCACAAGGCCCCGGTGCAGGACCCGGTCAGGTGGTACATCTCCCGCTTGAACTTCGAGTTGTAGATCATTTCCTCGGCATTGGTCATCAGCGAGGTGTTACGGTGAATCGTCCGCCCGGTCAGGTTCGAGGTCGTGGTGAAGATATCGGCCAATTCCGGATCGTGGGCGGCGTCGATGCCCCGGGCGTGGGATTCGACCACCCGGCGCGTGGCCGGATCGGTCGTCACGTCCTGGATCAGCCGCCCGAACTTGTAGACGTTGGGCCTCATTTTCTTGAGGTCGGCCAGGTACTGCTCGCGGGTTCTAAGGGCCATGACTGCCCCTCCTTTAGTCTCAGGGAGTCGAGTAGGCCTTGATGGCCTCGATCAGGGCCGGGACGATTTCCCGGAAATCACCCACCAGCCCGATATCGCACTGATTGAAGATGGGCGCCCCGGGGTCTTGATTGACGGCCACGGCCAAATCCGGATTTTTCAACCCGACCAGGTGGTGGGCGTGACCGGACAGGGCCACTCCGATATATAGCTTGGGCTTCACCCGCCGGCCGCTGGTGCCGATCATCTGTCCCTCGTCGGCCCAGGATTCGTCCACCGCCGGCCGGGTCGCCCCCACGGCGCCGTGCAGGGCGTCGGCCAACTCCTCTACCAGCCGCCACCCGTCCGGGCCGCCGACCCCCCAGCCTCCGGCCACCACCACCCGGGCCGCTTCCAGGTCGCTCGGCTCAGGCGGGCCGGTCTCGACCTCGACCACACGGTAGGTCACGTCCGCGGGGCTCAGGTCGGGCTGGGTGACGAGGACGCGGCCGCGCGACTCACTGGGGCTCGGCATGGGAAACACGCCGGGCATGACCGTGGCCATCTGGGGGCAGGCCCGGGGGCAGCTTATCCGGGCCATGACCGTTCCGCCCCAGCCGGGCACCACCGCCAGCAGGCCGCCCCCCGGCGTCAGTTCCAGATCGACGCAATGGGCCGACAGACCGGTCCTCAACCTGGCCGCCAGACGCGGCCCCAGGTCCGTGCCCCTGGCCGTCGCGCCCAGCAGGATCACCTCGGGCCGGGCCGACCTGATGGGGGCCTCCAGGGCCGCCACGTAGGCCTGATTGCAGTAGTCGGTCAGCAGCGGGTGGTCGAGCGCCAGGACCTCGTCCACCCCATAGGCCAGGACCTCTCGGGCCGTCTCCTCCAGTCCGTGGCCCAAAACGACCGCCGCCACCTTCCAGCCCACCGGTCCGGCCAGATCGATGGCCCGGCCGACGATCTCGAGGCCCACCTCGGTCAGTCGCCCCCGGCGCTGCTCGACAATGACCCAGATCTTGCTCTCGATGGTCGCGTCCATTTCTCGCCTAACAAAAACCCAGACGATGGAGCCGGTCGGCCAACTCCCTGGCCTGGGCCGGCGGGTCTCCGCCCAACAACTCCGCCCGTTGGCCTCCCTCGGGGACGAACAGGTCGGCCATCTGGGTCGCCGAGTCCTCGAGCCCGACGATTGGTTCCAGGGGGGGCAGGTCCTCGGCCGTCCACGTGGCCAGGTCCTTTTGTTCGGCCTCGAGGATGTTCATCATGGTCACGTACCGGGGCTCGTTCAGGCCCTTGACCACCGACAGGACCATCGGCGGGGCGATCTCGACCAGGATCGAACCCCGCTCGTTCATTGACCTGACCAGCCACGGCCGGTCCTTGCGGGCCTCGACCCGGCTGACGTGCATCAGGTTGGCCACGCCCAGGAACTCGGCCACCTGGGCGCTGACCTGGGCCGTGCCCCCGTCGATGGTCTCGTCCCCGGCCAAGACCAGATCGAACCCGCCCAGCGCCCTTACGGCCTCGGCCAGGACGTGGGCCGTGCCCAGGGTGTCCGAGCCGGCGAATTTGCGGTCCGAGAGGAGCACCGCCCGGTCCGCGCCAAAGGCCAGGGCCTCCCGCAGGACCGGACCGGCCTCGGGCGGGGCCATGCTGATGACGATCACCTCGCCGCCCCGGGTCTCCCTGAGCCGGATCGCCTCTTCCAGGGCGTGCCGGTCCAGGGGATTGATGGTCATCGGAACGCCGGACCGGATCAGGGTCCGGGTCTCGGGGTCCAGCCGGAGCTGGTGCCAGTGCCTGGGATCGGGCACGGCCTTGAGCAACACCATTGTCCGCATGGTTCCTATCCTGGGCCGGGCACGGGCCGACCCGGCCGATGATTGGTCAGCCGGCCACGGACATGGCCTGACGGGCCAGCACGATCTTGGCGATCTCGGCCGTGCCCCCGGCCGGGATGGTCACCAGGGCGTCCCGAAGCAGCCTCTGGACCGGATATTCGTGCATGACGCCGTAGGAGCCGTGAATCTCGATCGCCTTGCGGGCCGACCGGGCGGCCGCCTCGCAGGCGAATGACTTGGCCAGGGCCGACTCGGCGTCGACCCGCATCCCCTGATCCAGCATCCAACCCACCCGGTAGCCCAACAGCCGGGCGATCTCGAGGTCGGAGTAAATGTCGGCCAGATAGACCTGGATCTGCTGGAGCTTGCTGATCGGCTTGCCGTAGGCCGTCCGCTCCTGGGCGAACTTGACCGCCTCCGCCAACACGGACCCCAGAATACCCAGGGCCACCGAGGTCATCCCCGGCCGGCCGCAATTGACGATATCCTGGATGGCGATGCCCATGCCCTGACCTTCCTCGCCCAACAGGTTTTCTCGTGCCACCTCGCAGTTGGTGAAGGCCAACTCGCCGGTGTTGGCCCCCCGGAGACCGACCTTGTTCTCCTCGCGGCCCAGCTCGGCGCCGGGGGCGTCCTTGTCCACGATAAACGCCGACAGCCCCTTGCCGCCCTCGCCGGTTCGGGCGATGACGATCCAAAAGTCAGACACGTGGGAGTTGGTGATGAAACACTTGCGGCCGTTGAGGATGTACTTGTCCCCCTCAAGCCGGGCCGAAGTCTGCATGCCGGCCACGTCCGAACCGCCCGAGGGATCGGTCACGGCCACGACCCCCAGGCCCTCACCGCTGGTCAGCCGCGGCAGGTGCCGCTTCTTCTGGTCGTCATTGCCCCAGATGCCCAGGGCATAAGTCGCCATGCCGTGAACCTGGAGGGCCATGGGGATGGCCGGACAAACGCGCCCCAACTCCTCGAGCATGATGATCCGGGCCAGGTGCCCCAGCCCCGCGCCGCCGTAAGCGGGATCGACGATCACGCCCAGGATGCCCATCTTGGCCATGCCCGGCAGCAGGTCCTTGGGAAAACTGCCGGTCTCCTCCATGGCCTTCATCCGGGGAGGAATCTCCTTTTCCGCGTATTCCCGGATCGTCTTACGCAACAGGTCTTCCCGTTCTGAAAATCCGAAGTCCATGGCACGTCCCCCTTGTTGGCGTTTTAAAATCGTGATCGCCCCGGCCGACCGTTGGCCGGGGCCCTCAGGCCGACAGGCCGTTCAGATAGCCCAACAGCGGATCAATGGACCGCTTCAAGTCCCGAGGCGATTTATTCATCCCGAACAGGACCGAGGCCCCCAGCATCCCGGCGAACAGCATCTCGCTCAGGGACCCGGGGTCGGCCTCCGCCTTCAGTTCCCCGGCCGTTCGGGCCTGGTCCAGAAGCCGCTTCATCATGGCCTTGAACCGGGTGAAACCTTCGTTGACGGCCGCGGCCAGATCGGGTCGTTGATCGTCCAGTTCCACCGACAGGGTCACGAACACACAACCCCCGGGGATGTTCTCGCTGTCCATGAGGTAGCGGTCGCGATAATTGACCAGGATCCGCCTGACCTTGTCCAAGGGACTCTCGAGGCGTTCGATGCCCGCCAAGACCCGGCGACGCCAGATCTTGCGGGCCTCACTCAGGACGGCCTCGAACAGATCGTCCTTGCTCTTGAAGTGATTGTACAGCCCGCCCTTGGAGCTGTTCGTTCGGGTGAGGATGTCGCCGATCGAGGTGTTGAGGTAGCCCTGGAGCGAGAACAGCCTCAGGGCCTCGTGGATGATGTTTTCTTTGAGCCCCATGAAGGTCCCTCGCGCTTGAGACCGACCGGTCGGTCTGTGGGTAGCCTACAAATAACCAACCCCCCCCGTCAAGTTATTCCGATAGTTATGGCCTCGGTGCCGAAATAGGGCCTCAAAGACTCAACTCAAGTTCTCCCGTATTACAGAAAAACACTGGGCAAGTCGGGTGCAAAGCCGCACGGGGTGCGAAGCCGCACCGGCAAGCTTCGCGACCAAAGTTCGTGCCCGTGAGACGTTCCGTCCGCGCTCACCGCCTCCACTCCGTTTCGGCTTCGCCGTTAAGGGCATGAAGGATTCCCTCTCCTCCGCCGGGGGGAGAGGGTTAGGGGGGTGGGCCCCGGTGCGAAGCCGCACGGGCAGCTTCGCGACCAACGTTCGTGTCGTGAGACGCCTCGTCCGCGCTCGCCGCCTCCAGTGCGAAGCCGCACGGG
>JAHJDS010000279.1 GCA_018812395.1 Pseudomonadota bacterium | reverse complement strand
GAACTGGTGGTCCAGGCAGGGCCTGTGGCTCGGCCGGGTTCTGGCCCTGGCCTTGTACCGCAGCGCCAAGGGCAACCTGGCCACCCGGGCCTTTGCCCTGACCTTTGTCACCATGCTGGCCGTGGTGCCGTTGGCGGCCGTGTCCTTTTCGGTGGCCAAGTGGTTCGGGCTCGACCAGAGCCTGCAGCGGGTGATCCAGGAATACGTCAAGGGGCAAGGCCAGGCCCTGAATGAGGTCCTGGGCTACATCTTCAAGTACGTTCATCAGACCAACGTCGGCACCCTGGGCCTGGTCGGCGTTCTGATCCTGTTCTACGCCTCGCTCAAGATGCTCGGTTACATCGAGCAGCATCTGAACGAGATCTGGAACGTGACCCGATCCCGGTCGGCCATCAGGAAGTTCAGCGATTACACCTCGGTCCTGCTGGTCTGCCCCATTCTGCTCATCGCCTCGACGACGCTCACCGCCGGCCTGCAATCGACCACGGTGGTCAAGTACCTGCTCGGCCTGCACGGCATTGACGCCGTGATCAGATTCATCTTTTCCCTGGGTCCCTGGCTGACCATCTGGGCGGCCCTGACCTTCTTTTTGGCCTTCATGCCCAACACCAGGGTGAAATTTTTGTCGGCCCTGCTGGGCGGGTTGGCCGCGGGCACGATCCTCTTGATTCTACAGGTGACCTATATCAAGCTCCAGGTGGGCGTGTCGCTCTACAACGCCATTTACGGCACCTTCGCCTCGCTGCCGCTGTTCATGGTCTGGCTGCAGCTGTCCTGGATGACGGTCCTGTTCGGGGCCGAGGTCAGCTACGCCGCCCAGAACGTGGGGCGCCATCTGGGCGAGCCGGACCGGTCGCCGCTCAGCGTCTCGGGTCGGCGACGGCTGGCGGTGCGGCTGATGATCGCCCTGGGGGCCGGCTTCGTGGCCGGTTCGGCGCCCCAGAGTGTGGACGATCTGGCCCGGGCGGTGGGGGTCCCCCACGACCGGGTCAACGAGGTGGTGAACCTGCTCGGCCGGGCCGGGCTGGTCACCGAGACGGCCGGGGCCAACTCGGCCTATTTGCCCAGCCGGTCGCTGGGGTCGGTGACCGTGGCCCACGTGGTGGGGGCCATCGAGGGCGACGACGAGATATCAGGTGAGACCCAGCCCCCCGCGGGCGAGACGGCCGGCCTGCTACGGGCCGCGGACGAGCGCCTGGACCACGCCATCAGGACCGCCCGGGCCGAGCTGGATTGCCTGACGCTCGGCGACCTGATCGAAAACGCGGCTCAGGTGTGCGATCAGGGACGGAAAACTTGACTGGCCCGGGGCCCGGCCTTTAGAGTGATGGTTGTCAGCCCGGTCCCGGAGACCGGATTTTTTCGACGAAGAATCCAGGAGGAAACGGATGCCTAGAAAGTTGTGGATCGGGTTCATGTGCGCCGCCCTGGCGCTGGTGCCGCTGGTGGCCCAGGCCATCGAGCCCCAGACCGACGCCGGGATCAAGGCCAAGTACAGCCAGTCCTACGCGTCGCCCCCGATCAAAGTCATCTACACCCCGGACACGCCGGCCAACTATCCCCAGATGGTGGCCGCGTTTCTGAAGAACGACCTCAAGGTCCGCAACCGGACCACCTGCGCCGTGGGCCCGGTGGACGACGGTAAGGGCGGGATCATGGTCCGCATCCCGGCCCGGTGGGACGCCGCCCAGATCACCGCGCCGATCCAGGCCCAGCTCAAGAAGGTGGCCCAGCTGTTGTCCGTGAGGCTCAAGACCCGGGTCCTGCTGGTGATGGTCAAGGCGGGCAGCAACCGGGAGACGTTCAGGACGAGCAGTTAGCTCTCTTGTGGTCGAGGATTCCGGGCCGGCGCGCCAGGGGGCGTCGGCCTTTTTTTGGGGATAATTATTTGATTCCAGGCAATGGCCGAACGGGCCGGTAATTCGAACCGGATCAACCAGGCATAGACCTGACCTTGACCGGCAACGGCCGTTCAGGGTGGCGTTACCCGTCCGAGGGGCCGGGTGATCTCGAGTCGGCCCAACCGGCTATCTTTCGCGGTAATAATCCTGGACCACCCGCTGGGCGACCTCGAAGGCCATCCGGCGGCCGTCGGCCCAGGACTTGGCGCTGAGCATGATCCGGGGCTTGGCCAGCGTGATTTTGGCCTTGATCCGTTCAATCAAGCCCGGCGTCAACTCGTAGCCCTTGGTCGAGGCCCAGGTGACAAAGGCCTGACACTCCGGGCTCTGGTAGCCGTGGACCCGGCACATGTCCTGGGCCCGGGCCGCCGGGGCCGCCCATAAAAGGGCCGCGAACAGGGCCACGACGCAAATCAGGCATATCCTGAGTCCGTTCTGACGGACCATGGTTCGTTCCTCCCCGCAGGTGGTGTTTGTCCGATAGTGAGAGCGCCCGGGAGGGTAGGGGCGCTAAGGATGAAGTATAATCGATCGCCGCCCCCGTCCGCCACCTTTATTTTTAAAAAATTTTACCCCCGCCCCAGGGCCTGGCCGTCGCGGTGGGGTCGCCCCCTAAAAAAGGGGGCGCCCGGTATTTCCGGGCACCCCCTGGCGGAGGGAGGTATTGAAAACGGGAGGTCCGCTCACCTCCCAGGGGGGACTTTTTATCCGGACGGCCTTGAACGGGGTCGATTTCGGCCGTCCGGAGCGGCCGGCCTGGGGTAGCTGGGGCCGCTAGTTTAATTCTACCACAAACCTCGTGGATTTCCAGGGGGCACCCCCAAGCGCCCCCTGGTCCGCGGTTTTTTTTAGCCTTGGGTGTACTCGGCGTCGATCACGTCGTCGTCCGTACCCGTCTTCCGGTAACCCCCTTGGCCCCCAGTGCCGCAGGCGCCGCCGGCGCAGCCGCCGGCCGCTCCGGCCTGAGAGTACATGGCCTGAGCCATGGCGTGGGAGGCCTGGGTGATGGCCTCGAGGTGGCGGTCCATGTCCTCGACCCCGACTTCGGCCTTGAGCGCCGCCCGGCCGTCCTCGAGGGCCCGCTCCACCGCGTCGATGGCCGCCGGATCGAGCTTGTCCCGATGCTCCTCGACCAGTTTCTCGGTGGCGTAGATGGCCTGATCCAGCCGGTTGCGGGTGTCCACCTCGCGCCGGCGCTGCTTGTCGTCGGCCTCGCTGCGCTTGGCCTCGGCGACCATCCGGTCCACCTCGGATTCGCTCAGGCCGGACGAGGCCGTGACCTCGATGCTCTGCTCCTGACCGGTGGCCATGTCCTTGGCCGAGACGTGGACGATGCCGTTGGCGTCGATGTCAAAGGCGACCTCGACCTGGGGCAGGCCCCGGGGCGCCGGCGGGATGCCGGACAGCCGGAACCGCCCCAGGGTCCGGTTGTCTCCGGCGAACTCGCGCTCGCCCTGGAGCACGTGGACGTCCACCGCGCTCTGGTTGTCCTCGGCCGTGGAGAAGACCTCGCTCTTCTTGACCGGGATGGTAGTGTTGCGGTCGATCAGCCGGGTCATCACGCCGCCCAGGGTCTCGATGCCCAGGGACAACGGCGTCACGTCCAGGAGCAGGACGTCGTCCACCTCGCCGGTGAGCACGCCGCCCTGGATGGCCGCGCCCAAGGCCACCACCTCGTCCGGGTTGACGCCCTTGTGGGGTGCCTGGCCGAACAGCCCGGTCACCGCCTCGACCACCTTGGGGGTCCGGGTCGAGCCGCCGACCAGGACCACTTCGTCGATGTCGCCGGTGGACAGGCCGGCGTCCTCGATGGCCCGCCGGGTCGGCTCGAGGGTCCGCTCGATCAGGTCCGCCACCAGGGCCTCGAACTTGGACCGGGTCAGTTTCAGGTTCAGGTGCTTGGGGCCCGAGGCGTCGGCGGTGATGAACGGCAGGTTGACGTCCGTCTCCATGGTCGAGCTGAGCTCGATCTTGGCCTTCTCGGCCGCCTCCTTGAGACGCTGCATGGCCATCGGGTCGGCCGACAGGTCGATGCCCTGCTCCTTCTTGAACTCGGCCACCAGGTGGTCGATGAGCCGCTGATCCAGGTTGTCGCCGCCCAGATGGGTGTCGCCGCCGGTGGCCTTGACCTCGACCACGCCGTCGCCGACCTCCAGGATCGAGATGTCGAACGTGCCGCCGCCGAAGTCGAACACGGCGATGGTCTCGTTGGTCTTCTTCTCCAGGCCGTAGGCCAACGCCGCCGCGGTCGGCTCGTTGATGATCCGCTCCACCGTAAGCCCGGCGATCTTGCCGGCGTCCTTGGTCGCCTGGCGCTGGGCGTCATTGAAGTAGGCCGGCACGGTGATGACCGCGCTGGTCACCTTCTCGCCCAGGTACTCCTCGGCCGCCTTTTTCAGCTTGCCCAGGATCATGGCGCTGATCTGGGGCGGGGTGTGGTCCTTGCCCTGGGCGGCTACGCTCACGCCGGATTCGGTCGCGTTGACCTGATAGGGGACCTGGGATATCTCCTCGGCCACCTCCTCTTGGCGCCGGCCCATGAACCGCTTGATGGAATAGATGGTATTGGTCGGGTTGGTCACCGCCTGGCGTTTGGCCGCGGCCCCGACGATGCGCTCGCCTTTGTCGGTAAAGGCCACCACCGACGGGGTCGTCCGGCCGCCTTCCTCGTTGGTTATGACCTTGGGCTCGCCGCCGTCCAGGACGGCCACAACGCTGTTGGTGGTCCCCAGGTCGATGCCTATCGTTTTGGCCATTGTTCTCCCTCCTGAGTGGATCTGCGCCCGCACCTCCGCGCGATTTTTTTTGTTCTTCGGGCGGCGCCCTCTTCCCGGTGGGCGAGAGCTATTAGTCCTCCCGATACGACCAAAAAGTAATGCCGATATCACGCTTTGCAAGGGGGCTTTGCCCCTTTTTTTCATCGAGGACTGCAGGGCGCACCCTGACGGCAAGCCGGTTCAGATGACATCTTTTTTATTTTAATAGTGATCCAGTGAAAAAAATCTGGATCGGATGGGGCATTGTGCTGGAATGTCGCCGCTGAGCAGCGCGTTCGGAGGTAGAGGGCTAGTATGGACCGCTATGACGAGCCCATGGATTCGGCCCGAGAGTACCTGGGTCTGGCCCGGCAGCAGATGGTCAAACAGGTCGTTCATCCCAACCCGGTCAACTACGCTGTTTTCTATGAGTACGTGTCCGGCCGGAATGCGGCCTTGGCCGAGGCCATGGACGAGTTTATCGACCAGGGCTCGGCGTTCACCAACGAGATCGGCCTGGTTCTGTACCGCCGGTTCATCGCCGAGCATGACCCGGACAGGCTCAAGGATTTGGGGGACAAACTCCGTCGGATCGTGGCCGACAGCCTCATTAAAAGGTTCGGGAGCAGGCCGCGACCGACACCCTGACCGGGCTGGCCAACCGCAAGGCCCTGGCCCTGGCCTTCGAGGCGGCCCTCACCGAGGCGTCCGCCGGCGAGATCTGCCTGCTGATGGTCGACCTCGATCACTTCAAGAAGGTCAACGACACCCACGGCCACGTGGTCGGCGACGGCGTAATCGCCCTGACCGCCGAGGCCCTGCCGGGGTGCTGTAAGGGCCGGGACACGGTCGCCCGTTACGGCGGCGAGGAGTTCTCGATCCTGCTACCCCAGACCCCCTATGATGGGGCCATGGTCCTGGCCGATAAGATCCGGGCCTTCATCGCCGGCCTCCGGATGGTCAAGACGGGCACCAAGGAATCCATCGGCAGCATCACCGTGTCCATCGGCGTGGCCCGATATCGGGCCGCCCAATCGCTGACCGATCTGGTGGACCGGGCCGATCGGGCCCTGTACGCGGCGAAGAACGGCGGCCGCAACCGGGTCGTCGGCGAGAACGACAGCTAGAATTCATTTTTCCCAATCCAAGAGCAAGGAACTGGAGGCAGGCCGGTTTCCAAAAAAGTGGACCGGCCGAAGAGCCGGCCGGTCCGGGGGGTGGGGGAAGCCTGTTGCCAGGCTTGCACTTGGGGGCCTTATTTAATTGTCGGCCAGGTAACCCAGCGCCGCGGTTTGGGACTCTCATGCCGTGGGGCTGACCGTCAGGAGACAAGGGGCTCGGTGTCGTCGACCCGGCGCGTCGCGGGAGGAATGGTTGCGTTGCCGCTTCGAAGGACTTCGCGCGCGGCCCGGGGCCTCTTCCGCCGACCGACATGCCGCCCTCTTCTCGACGCTGACCCGTATATCGCACTATAATAAATTGAATGACCGTTTGTCAAGCAAAAAAACAAGATGTGGGGTAAAAAAAATATTTACCTACAATATATTGACAAATCAGACCAGACGGCCGGACGCCATGATCGCCCTCAAATCCCGCCCGCAGCCGGCTCGGACAAGAACTCGGTGACCAGGTCGATGACCTTGCCTTCGGCCCCGGCAAAGAAATGGTCCACCCCGGACAGGACCTCGAGCCGGCGGGGCTCCTGGAGGCGGACCAGCAGATTCTCCAGGAGCGGCCGGGGACAAAACTGGTCGTTGTCGCCGGCGATGACCAGGATCGGCGGCTCGAAGTTCCGGGGACGGTCCATGGACAGGAAACCCTCGGGCGGAGCGATGAGGATGGTGGCCGTGGGCCGGGGGTGGGGATCATTGACCCCGGCCGCCACCCAGGCGCCAAAGGAGTAGCCCGCCAGGACCACGTCGGCCCCACCCTGACCCGCCAGGAAGGCGAGGGCGTGGCGCACGTCATCGGCCTCGCCGCGGCCGTGGTCGAATCGGCCCTCCGAGCGCCCCACGCCCCGGAAGTTGAACCTCAGCCAGCCGCAGCCCTGCTTTTGAGCCGCTTCGGCCAGGGCCCAGACCACGTTGTTGTCCATGGAGCCGCCGAATTGGGAGTGGGGGTGGGTGATGAGCAGGCTTCGCGGCGATGACCCCCGGCCGAGGCGGCCCTCGAGGTCGGGCGGTCCGGGGATGATGACGGGCTGTTCGGTCAAGGTTATCTACTCGGCCCTTTTACCGGGGGCGGGATCGATCTTCGGGTCATCATCGCCCTGGGCCGGGCGGGGGCTAAAAGCGGTTGATGTACCACCGTCCGTCCTGGCGGACGAATTCATGGCGGACAAAGGGTCTGACCTGGTCCTGGAACTTGACCAGGGGCGTGCCGGCGGCGGAGTCCCCGTTGACCTGAACCTTTTCCAGCTTGACGAAGCCGCGGTAAACGGTCATCAGCAGCCGGCCTCGGGGGGTGTCCTTGAAGGGGATTTTTTCCAGGAAGGCGGTCCGCTGGTCTTCGGGCACCAGTTGGGCGGCCTCCATGAACCGTCCGGCGCCCATGAGCTGGAAGAAGTTCTTGGCCGTGGCCTGGGGCGTGGCCTGGTGGTCGGGTTTGACCACCTTTTGGCCCTGATCGGCCGGCGCGGGTATCGACGTGAAGACGACAACAAGGACCAACGCCACGATCAGCCCTAACGTTTTTCTCATGTCACGTCCTCTTTGTTTTTGGTGCCGACGACTTATGGGGGATGGATACCCTAAAACCTAGCTTCATGGTGCGCTCATGTCAAAGTGTTTTTTCCCGAGGCCTCGGTTTTTCCAGTGATCGGCCCAAATTGACCGGGCCCCGCGGCCGGAATATAATTTTTAGTGGAAGCCCGAAACGCCCGCCAGGGGAGAGGTCCATGAGCCGAGAGGAAGAACTGGTCGCCCAGGGCTGGACCCGTCAGACCGTCATGAACGAACCCCGCCTGAGCGAGGTGGTCGAGGAGTACCAATCCCTCGGCTTCGAGGTCCGGCTCGAGCCGATCGATCCGGGGCGCTGCAACGAACAAGGGTGTGACGCCTGCTTTCAGGGGGAGGGCGTGGCCGACCGGTTCCGGGTGGTCTACACCCGGCCGGGCGGTGGCCCGTGGGGTGTAGACGATCTGTTGTGATCAATCGGCCCGGACCTGAACCGGGCCGGGCCGAAACGGGTTAGTGTCGGCCGTTGACGGTCAGCCGTCGGAGATCGTTTTTTCCCCGAAACGACCGGTGTTGACCTGGGCCCGTCGATCTGTCAGGCTGGCCTCTCATTGGCCGCGCGTGGGGGATTGATGCCCGAATTCTACAAACGCTGGCTCGAAGATCGTTACCCGGTCTGGTTGGCCCAAGGGTACGCCTGGCTGGCCCGGTCGTGGCGGGCGAGGGTGCTCGGCCTGGAGGGCCTGACCCGACACCCGGTCAACGTCCTGGCCATGTGGCACCACGACGAACTGGCCACGCTCCCCATTCTGGTCCGCCAGGACCTCACCGTGCTCATCAGCCAGTCAAGGGACGGGGACCTGATCGCCAAAGGGGCGACGTCTCTAGGCTACCGGGCGGAGCGCGGCTCGTCGAGTCGGGGCGCGGTCAAGGGGCTGGTGGCGATGATGAAGGCCGCCCGCGAGGGGTTCTCGACCATCTTCACCGTGGACGGACTCAACGGCCCGGCCCGGGTGGTCAAGCCCGGGGTCATCCGGGTGGCTCAAAAATCCGGGTTGCCCATTCTCCCCTTCGGCGTGGTGGCCGAGCGCAAATTTATCTTTGACCAGGCCTGGAACAAGGTTTACGTCCCTTATCCCCTGAGCCGGGTGGTCTTGGCCTTTGGCGAGCCGACGTTTCTGCCGCCCCGGGGCGACCAGGACGAGCTGTGCCGGCGGGTGGGGACCGAGATAGACGCCTGCCGCGACCGGGCCCGGGCCGCCCTGGCCGACTGGGCCAATGTCCCCCGCATCACCCCCGGGGTGATGCGACGACTCGTCGGCCGGGTCTGATCTACGACCCGCCGTTCCTCTCCAAGCTGATCCACTCCTCATCTGGCCCCGTGACGGCGCAGCAACTCGACCAGGGCCTTGATCGTTGACGCGGACTTGACCCCGCCGAGATAGTGTTTCCGCCGAGCGTATTGCACCATCGAGACCCCCTTGGCGTCCCGGGCCGTGACGTCCGCGCCGCGCTTGATCAGCACCCGGGCCGTTTTCAGGGACCCGAACTCGGCGGCAAAGGCCAGGGCCGTCCGGTGCCGGGCCTTGTCCCGATCCTCGAGCCGGGCGCCGCGTTCGATCAGCAGGGCGGCGATCCGGGGCCGGTCGTACTTGGCCGCGAAGTGGAGCGGGGTGTAGCGAAAAACGCTCTTGGCGTTCACGTCCGCGCCCTGGTCGACGAGCACCACGGCCACCTCGTAGCCGCCGCCGTCGGCCGCCCGGTGGAGCGGCGTGAAGCCGAATCTGTCGCGGGCGTCCACCTTGGCGCCCTTGGCCAGCAACCAGGCGGCCACGGCCCGCTGTTTTCCCCAGGCGGCCCAGGCCAGGGGCGTGGCCCCCAGCCGCTTGTCCCGGGCGTGAATAATCTTCGGATCGGCCCGGACCAGCGACTGGACCGCGGCCAGCCTTCCCTGGAGGGCGGCCCGGAACACGCCGCCGTGGTCCCGGGGTCCGCCGGCCGGCGGATAGAGTCCCAGGAGCGCCGCTAAACAGATGACTGCGGTGGCCTGAATCATCTCGACCTCACCTCCCCGGAGCGCGGATCAGGTCCGGCAGCCTCATCTGGCCGGGCGCCAGCAGCCGGAGGCCCGAGGTCCCCGGGCCGGCCGGCCCGGTCGCCCCGGTGGCGCGCTCGGGCACGACCTCGATGCCGGTCATGGCCATGAACCGGGCCAGATCCTGCTTGGCCCGCTCGCGTTTCCCCAGGCGGAAGTAAATCATGCCCCGGTTGTAATAGCCCCGGGCGAGTTGGGGCGACATTTCGAGGGCCCGGGTGGCGTCGGACAGGGCCTCGCCCAGGCGGCCGAGCCGGAAGGCGGCGATGCCGTGGTCCAGCCGGTAATCCGGATTTTTGGGGGCCAACGCCACGGCCCGTTTGAGTTCACGCTCGGCCGGCCGGGGACGTTTCAGCTGGATCATGATGATGCCCCGGAGATGATAGGCCTCGGCCAGCCTGGGGTCCAACCGGGTCGCCCGCCGCAGATCGTCCAGGGCGGATGCCAGGCGGCCGAGCTTGACCCGGATCAGGGCCCGGTTGAACCAGGCCACGGCGCTCTCGGGCGCCAGGGCCACCAGGCGGTCCGCGTCTTTGAGCGCCTCGCCCATGCGTCCCTGCCGGGCCCAGATCATGAGCCGCAGGTCGTAGAGGCCGGCCCGCCGGGGGGCCAGGGCGATGGCCTGGTTCAGATCGGCCAGGGCCCGGTAGTCCTCGCCCAGGTGGTACAGGGCTCGGGCCCGGCCCTGGAGCAGCCTGACCCGGGTGTCGTTGTCCCTGACGCCGGCGGCCAGGCGGCGGGTGAAGGCGTCCGCCGCAGCCAGGTACTCGCCCCGGGCCAGTAGGGCCTCCCCGGTGCCCTTGACAGGCGCCGGGGCGCCGGGTTTACCGGCCGGGGCCTTGGGGGCCGGGGCGGTCTTGGTCCGGGAAAACAACGAGCCCACCCACCCCGTGGACTTGTGCCAGGAGGACTTGATCCAGCCGCAACCGCCCGTGCACAGCAGGCACAGGAGCAGTCCCAGGATAAGTGTCTTCTTGCTCATCATCACATTGTCCATTGCCGCGCCGAGCGGTGTCAACCCTTGCCTTGAGGCCGGGGTTCAGTGTAAAGTTAACGCCGGAAGGAGCGTCGATGGACCACACCACCGAACAAACCGCCGCGGTGACCATCGAGGGGGTGACCCTCCACCTGGCCCACGCCGATCAGTTCCCCGCGTCGTGGGTCGGCCAGGAGGAGTTGATCGACCAGGTCCTGGCCGCCTGGCTGATGGTGGACGAGCGGGACCTGCCGCTTAATCCCCGCCTCCTGGGCCGTCCCGGGGTGGGCAAGACCACCCTGGCCGTGGCGGCGGCCCGCCGCTCGGGCCGGCCGGTGTACACCTTTCAGGCGACCATGGACACCCGACCCGAGGATCTGCTGGTGACGCCGGTCATCTCCGAGCAGGGCCGGATCAGGTACATGGCCTCGCCGGTGGTCACGGCCATGGTCACCGGAGGCGTGGCGGTGATCGACGAGGGGAACCGGATGAGTGAGAAGTCGTGGGCCTCGCTGGCCCCGCTGTTGGACAACCGGCGCTACGTCGAGTCCATTGTGGCCGGCGTCAAGATCGTGGCCCACCCCGAGTTCCGGTTCGTGACCACCATGAACCAGGACGCCTCGACCTACGAGTTGCCCGAGTACATCCACTCCCGGCTGATGCCTCAAATCCACATCGACTTCCCCGAGCCCCACGAAGAGCGCCTGATCCTGGCCGAGAACCTGCCCTTTGCCGACGACCAGATCCTGGACTACGTCGTGTCGTTTTTGTCCCGCGCCCATGAGGCCGAGGAGCCGTACACCGTTCGGGACGGCATCAACATCGGCCGTTACGCCTTGAAGCTGCTCTTCGAGTCACCGCCCCCGGACAGGGCCCGCGTCCTGGCCCGGTCGGTGAGCATGATCTTGGGTCCCGAGGCGCTGGTTTATCTCGAGGTCCCGATCGGCCGGTAGGCCGCTACCAGGTCGCCCGAGAGGGTCGTCCCCGGCCTTTCCGGGCGCCCGACAGGCAAAAGCGCGGTGTCGCCTGTCGGGCCGAATCGCTTGAAGTTTAAGATCCGCGCGATTCGGCGGGACGGGCACGTCCCGCCCGGCAGACCGCTCGAGATCGAGCTGCCAGGAGGACTTATGGGTTTCTGGACCGGCGTGATAATCGGTGTGATCATCCTGGCGGGCATCGTCATCGTCTGGCGGATCAGGGTGTCCGGTCGGCGGCGGGGTCGGGCGTTCACCGCCGCGGGCGATCACTACGTCGAGCATGCCGACGCCTGGGGTGAGCCCGAGGTGGTGCGCGTCATCGATCGGGTCGAGGACGGACTGGACCACATCCGGGGCCAGGATCGCGATTTCGACCCCGAGCGGTTCAAGGACTTCGTGGCCGAGGCCTTCGGCCGTTTCCAGGACGCCTGGCACGCCCGGGACCTGACTGCGGTCAAGACGATAATGACCGAGGAACTCTTCGAACTGGTGGACGAGGACGTTCGGCGGATGCTGGCCGACGGGGTGACCAACCGCCTCGAGGCCGAGGAGGGCGAGGTGGACCTGGTCGAGGCCTGGCAGGAGGACGGCCAGGACTTCATCACCACCAAGCTCACGGCCCAGATGATCGAGTACACCATGAACGTCACCACCCGCCAGGTGGTCGACGGCGACCCGGACCATCCGGTGAAGTTCGAGGAGCATTGGACCTTCACCCGACCCAGCGGCCCCGGCCCGTGGATCCTGGGGGCGATTCGCCGCGGCGAATGAGACCGGACGGGAGGCGGACGACACCGCGGTTTTATCAAAAGAAGAAAACAGGCCCGAAGCGCCGGGCCGGGCGAAGGGATCCCGGGTTCATATTCACGAGGTCTGGTTGACACCGCCGGGGTGGTTGGCCTACACTCGTTTTTTTTAAGCCAACAAAGGATTCGTCATCCATGCTGGACCTAATGCGCCGCAAGGCATCGGGCATTATCGGCTGGGGCATCCTGATCTTCGCCGGCGGGGCCCTGGTGGCCGTTTTCGGCACCGGCGATATGATGTCCTGCGTGCGGGGTTATCCCGACCGCGTGGTCAAGGATTTGCCCGTGACCAAGAGGATGGTCTCCACCCTGACCGAGGAGATCGAACGCCTGCAGGCGGCTTGGGCGCGCCAGAGCGCCGCTAAAAAGATTCGTCTCCCCCAGGCCAGGAAGCTCGACGCCAAGGCCCGCCGCCGCCTGGCCATTCAAATCCTGGTCGCCCGCGAGGTGGTCTTGCGCCTGGGCCGCCGTCTGGGATTCACCCCGGCCGAACGGGAGTTGACCGCCCTGATCAACCAGCTCGGCCGCGATCCGGTGGACCCGGAGTTCGTGGTCCAATTGCCGCCCTGGCTGGACGTCTACTCCATCCCGCGCGGCCGGGGTAGTTTCAAGTGGAACACCCGGCTGGCCCGCTATCAGCTCTACCGGCGTAACCTGTACCATCTGGTCACCGGCGGCCTGTCGGTCTCTCCGGACCTGGTGTACCAGAAGTACCGGTTCGATCACGAATCGGTCGAGGTCGAGTACTTGATCGTCGACCCCGACCGGGTGAGCGTCACCGTGACCACGGCCGTGGCCAAAAAGTATTATCAGGCCCATCCGGACCTGTTCCGGATGCCGTCCCGGATGAAGGCGGCCTATCTGTCTTTTTTAACGAAATATTTCATGCCGCCGGCCCGGAGCCCCACGGCCAAGATGATCCAGGACTTCTACACCCGGCACCGCCGGGACCTCTATCTGGTCCCGCGGATGGTCAAGGTCAGCCACATCCAGTTCAATCTCACGCCCGCGGCCTTTTGGATCGAGGATCTCTGGGTCCGCACCCGGGCCGAAGCCGTGTTGGCGCTGGCCAAGAAGGTCAAGAGCGGCCGGGAGTTCGCCCGGCTGGCGGTGGTCTTCGCCGAGCAGCCGGGCGGCAAGGGGGGCGGCGGCAGCCTGGGCTACTCGACCCCCGGGGGCCTGGGTGACCCGGTCTTCTCCCGGATCGCCGCCAAACTGCCCGAAGGCGGCGTCTCGGACCTGGTCCGGACGGTGCACGGCCTGCACATCATCTACAAGTTCGAGGACCGACCGGCCCGGGTCAAGCCCCTGGCCAAGGTCCGGGCCGAGATCGTCAAGGCCCTCCAGCGCCAGATCGACAAACAGCGGTTGGCCGTGGCCTGGGCCCGGGCCCGGGCCCGGGCCGAGGCCGTCCTGGACCAGTTGCCCGCCTTCCGGGATCAGCCCCTGTCGGCCCTGGTCCGGGCCAACCCCAAGTACGGGCTGAAGGTGAGCCGGACCGGGTTTTTCACTCCCGCGCAGAAAATGGCGGCGCCCTGGGGCGAGGAGCCGGACGTCGTCCGGGCCGCGTTCGGGCTGACTCGGGACGGGCAGTTCAGCCGGTTGGTCAAGGGCCGGCAGGGCTACTACCTGATACGCCGCCTGGCCCTGCGGCCGGGACGCCCGGCCAAATTCGAGGAGGTCAGGGCCAAGGCCAAGCGCCTGGCCCGTCTGGCCGCCCGGCGTCTCGAGGCCAAGGACCAAGCCCGCCGGATCATCGCCGGGCTGAGAAAGGGCCAGACCCCCGACGCCCTGGCCCGGAAATACCGCCAGGGGCCGGCCAAGCACGCCGTCTTGGAGCGCACCGGCAAGGTGCCCCCGGACGTGAAGACCACGTTCGGCGACGCACTCGAGCGGTTCCGCCGGCAGGCCTTCAGGCTGTTTCCCGGACCGGGCCGCACCTCGCCCCAACCATTCGAATTCGGTCGGCAGGACCGCCTGGCGGTCATGGTCCTGGTGCGGCGCCACGCGCCCAGTTTCGAGGAATTTCTCCGGCAGGAGGTCGATCCGACCCCCATCCTGACCAGGCACCGGCGCCAGGTGTTCGAGGTGTTCCTCCAAAACCTGACCGGACCGTACCTCTCCCGGGCCGGCACACAATAGTCCGAATCGGTTTGGCCTTGCCCCGGGGGCGGGCCGGCCGCGAGGGGCTTGACCTGGCCCGACCCCCGGGGGCGGGACCGATCTCGAGGAAAGCGCGTGTACGCCTTCACCAAACTGGCCGAACAACGAATCAAAGAGGCCATGGACCGGGGCGAGTTCAAGGACCTCGAGGGCCGCGGCCGGAGCTTGTCGCTGGAGGACTATTTTCGGACGCCGGCCGAGGTGCGGATGGCCTACCACATCCTCAAGAACGCCGACTGCGCACCGCCCGACCTGGACCTGAAAAAGGAGATCCATCGCCTGGACGATCTGATCCGGGACCTGCCCGACGAGCGAGAACGCCTGCGCCAGATGCGCAAGCTCAACTTTCTGGTCATGAAACTGAACGTGGTTCGGAAGACGCGCGTCGATTTCGAAGAGGACCAGCGCTACTACGGTCGACTGCTCGACCGGCTGGGATCCAAGAAGTCGTCCGGTGACGCCGACCCCTGAACGCGGACTGTTTGCGGCCCCGCCGCATCGGCCGGGCCTTGATGGGCCGGTCCGCGCCGCCGGGGTCCCCGGACCGGGTTCTGGTCTCCGCCGGCGATTACTCGATTAGATTATTCTTTGACAATGATTTCTTGGTTCAATCTTCATTTTAATGTTTATTTTTAATCATGACCCGGACGCGATCCGTGCGAACCGGGCGGCCAACCAAGTCACCTCGTTTTTTCACTACCGAAATCCGGGTGCTGGCCCTGATCCGGGACGGCCGCTCTTCCAAGGAGATCGCCGAAGTCCTCGGCACGTCGTTCAGCACGGTCTCCGGT
>JAHJDS010000033.1 GCA_018812395.1 Pseudomonadota bacterium | reverse complement strand
GCCTGCACCCTGTTGAGCATGGTCCCTGACGATGCGTTCGGCTACGGCCGGGTGGTCCGCGACCGGGCCGGAAAATTTTCGTCAATCGTCGAGGAGCGCGACGCCGACCAGGAGACCAGAAGGATCGAGGAGGTCAACGCCGGGTTCTACGTCTGCGACGGGCGGCTTTTGTTCGAGGCCCTGGACCGGATCAGGCCGGACAACGACCAGGGCGAGTATTACCTGACCGACGTGCCGGTCGTCCTGCTCGAACTAGGACACGAGGTGGCGGTGCACTGCGCGGAAAACCCGGGCGATCTGGCCGGGATCAACGACCGGGTCCAGTTGGCCGAGGCGGCCGACGAGATCAGGCGACGGATCAACGCCGCCCACATGCGGGCCGGCGTGTCGATGGAGCATCCGGCCTCGACCTTCATCGAACCGGGCGTCCGGATCGGCCGGGACGTGACCCTGGGGGCCGGAGTTCATCTGAGGGGCGCGACCGCGATCAACGACGGCGTCCGGGTCGGCCTCGGCGCGATCGTCGCTGATTCGACCCTGGCCCAAGGGGTCGAGGTCAGGCCCTACTCGGTCCTGGAAGGGGCGCAAATCGAGGCCGGAGCCGCGATCGGGCCATTCGCTCGGCTGCGGCCCGGCACCAAAGTCGGCACCGGCGCGGTGGTGGGCAACTTCGTCGAGGTCAAGGAGACCTCGATCGGGGATGGGACTTTCGCCGCGCACCTGAGTTTCCTGGGCGACGCCGAGATCGGACCCCGGGTGAACGTCGGCGCCGGGACGATCACCGCCAACTGGGACGGGGCCCATACTCACCGGACGGTGATCGAGGACGGAGCCAAGATCGGGGCCAACGCCACGCTGATCGCTCCGGTGCGTGTCGGCGCCGGGGCGACGGTCGGCGGCGGTTCGACCATCACCGAGGACGTCCCCCCGAAAAGCACGGCCATCGGCCGGGGACGCCAGGTCAACAAGGACCGGGATTAGGGGCCGATCATGCTGACCCGTTTCACCGTCGAGGGGTTCAAGAGCTTCGGGCACAAGATGTCCATCGACCTGGGCCAGATCAACGTCCTGATCGGGGCCAACGGCTCGGGCAAGTCCAACATCCTCGAGGCCCTGGGCCTGCTCGGCTGCGCCGTGGGCGGCCGGATCAACGACTACGAACTCCAGGTCCGCGGCGTCCGGCCCGGCCTGCCCTCCCTGTACCGCTCCTCGTTCAAGGGCCGGCGGGCCCCGGCGGGCATCAAGCTCGAGGTCCGGTGCGCCGGGACGCCCCCCCACGGCTTCGCCGTGACCATCACCACCGGTCGGGACGACGACTACGCCCCGCTCAAGATCAAGGAGGAGCGGGTCTTCGAGGGCGAGTCGGACCAATTGACCAACCGGCCGACCGGCAAGCGGCCGGCCCTGATTGCCGGTTCCGGGGAGGACCAGGCCCGGCTGGCCTCGGGCGGCAAGCGCCTGGGCCAACTGCTGCCCGTGGCCCTGTCCCGGCTGACGGACGAACTGCGGGGCCTGCTGGAATCGCCGACGGGCCCCCTGTTCTATTTGGCCCTGCGCGACTACGCCATCTACGCCCCGTCCACCCTGGTGCTGCGGGGCCTGACCTCGGACCCGACCCTCCGGGACCCGGTGGGCATCCACGGCGGCCGGCTGGCCGAGGCAATCAACCAGCTCCTGGACCAGCGCAACGGCCGCTTCGGGTCGCTCCCCCTGGCCGAGGTCCTGGACCTCCTGGACTGGGTCGACGACGTGGACGTGGCCGACGCCTCGAAAACTCTGCTGCCGCCGGGGACGTCCACCCTGCGCCAGCTCATCCGGTTCACCGACCGGCGCATGGCCAAAGGGCGCAACCGCCTCTCGGCCCACGACGCCAGCGAGGGGGCCCTATACGTCCTGTTCCTGCTGGTTCTGGCCCTGCACCCGCGCATCCCGCCGGTATTCGCCATCGACAACTTCGACCACGGCCTCCACCCCCGGCTGGCCGAGGAGACCTTCCGGCTCTTCTGCCGGGTGATGCTCGACGGCAGCCGCCAGGCCCTGGTGACGACGCACAATCCCCTGGTCCTGGACGGCCTGGACATCACCGACGACCGGGTGCGGCTCTTGGCCGTGGACCGCGACGACGCCGGACACACCAAGGTCAACCGGATTCAGGTCGACCGGCGTTTTTTCGAGAAGAACCGGGACAAGTTGCCCTTGTCCAAGTTGTGGATCACCGGCCGGCTGGGCGGCGTGCCGGACCTGTGAGGTTTTACGTTGCGCGCCGGCATCGTCGCTGAAGGCAAGACGGACGTCTATATCCTCGAGGCCATTCTCAAACGAATGCGCCCCGATTTGGAGGTGGACCGGATTCAGCCCGAGTACCACGATTTCACCCGTGAAT
>JAHJDS010000278.1 GCA_018812395.1 Pseudomonadota bacterium | reverse complement strand
GACAAGATCATCGCCGGGCCCAACGTGTTCATCTGCAGCGAGTGCATCAAGCTCTGCATGGACATCATCCACGACAAGTCCCAGAGCAAACCCATGGCCTGGGGTCATGCGCGCATCCCGGCGCCAGCGAAGATCAAGGAATTTCTTGATCAATACGTGATCGGGCAGGACCAGGCCAAGCGCAAGATCGCCGTCGCGGTCTACAACCACTACAAGCGCATCGAGGTCAACCTGGTCCGGGGCAGCGAGCCCACGGACGTCGAGCTGCAGAAGTCGAACCTGCTGCTCATCGGCGGTACGGGAACTGGCAAGACTCTCCTGGCGCAGACGCTGGCTCGCTTCCTCGACGTCCCCTTCGTCATCGCCGACGCCACCACCCTCACCGAGGCCGGGTACGTCGGCGAGGACGTCGAAAACATCATCCTCAACCTGCTTCAGGCCGCGGACTACGACCTGGAGCGGGCCCAGCGGGGCATCGTCTACATCGACGAAATCGACAAGATCGCCCGCAAGTCGGACAACCCGAGCATCACCCGCGACGTGTCCGGCGAGGGCGTCCAGCAGGCCCTGCTCAAGATCATCGAGGGCACCATGGCCTCGGTCCCGCCCAAGGGGGGCCGCAAGCATCCGCAGCAGGAGTTCGTCAAGGTGGACACCTCGAACATCCTGTTCGTCTGCGGCGGGGCCTTCGTCGGGCTGGATCGGATCATCAAGTCCCGCATCGGCATGAAGACCCTGGGCTTCAAGGCCAACGTCGTCTCCCACGACCAGATGAGCATCGGCGAGGTGCTGGCCCGCACCCAGCCCGAAGACCTGATCAAGTTCGGCCTGATCCCCGAGTTCGTCGGCCGCCTGCCCGTGGTGGCCACCCTGGACGAGTTGTCGGAGCAGGCCCTGGTCCGGATCCTGACCGAACCCAAGAACGCTTTGGTCAAACAGTACCAGAAGCTCTTCGAATTCGAGGACGTCATGCTCCGGTTCACCGAAGGGGCGCTTCAGGCCGTCTCCCGGGAGGCCCTCAAGCGGAAGTCGGGGGCCCGCGGACTCCGGTCCATCCTGGAAAAGAGCATGCTCGACATCATGTACGACCTGCCCAGCCACACCAGCGTTCGGGAATGCGTCGTCAGCGAGGAGGTCGTTCTCAAGAACGAACAACCCATCCTGCTCTACGAGTCCAAGGCCGGCGCCGCCGAGGGGGCGTCATCGGGAGGGTGACCGGGACCCGAGCCCGACCGCCCGGGTCCGATGACCGACCCGACCGCCTCCCCGAGGGGCTTCCCGGCCCAAGGAAGTCCATTGGCCACAACCGGGCGCCGTCGGCCGCCCCGCCCGCCGCTCGCGCCGGGGCGGCGTTCAATCACGAACGCCCGCCGGCGCCCGACAACATAACGAGGTAGTTGATGTTCAGTCTCACCCGCCAACGTCCCCCGGGACAGCCGGGACGGATTATGAGCGTCCCGCTCCTTCCCCTGAGGGACGTGGTCGTCTTGCCCCACATGGTGGCGCCGCTGTTCGTGGGCCGGGAAAAATCCATCCGGGCCCTCGAGGGCGCCATGACCCTGGACAAGAACGTCTTCCTGGCCACCCAGAAGGAGGCCAAGGTCGACAACCCCGGCCAGCGGGACATCTTCCGCATCGGCACCCTGTCCACGGTCCTGCAATTGCTCCGGCTGCCCGACGGCACGGTCAAGACCCTCATCGAGGGCAAACGCCGCGGCCGCATCCTGAGCTACGTCCCCAACCAGGAACACTTCCTGGTCGAGATAGAGATCATCGAGGACCAGGAGCGGATCGACCCCGAGGCCCAGGCCCTGATTCGCAGCGTGACCCAGGCCTTTGATCGCTACGCCAAGCTGAACAAGAAAGTCCCCGAGGAAATCCTCGGTTCCGTGAGCCAGATCGAGAGCCCGTCCCGGCTGGCCGACACCGTGATCGCCCACCTCAACCTCAAGATCGACGTCAAGCAGGGCCTCCTGGAAATCTTCGACACCAATCGCCGGCTGGAGCGGCTGCTCGAGGTCCTGGGGGCCGAGATCGAGGTCTCCCAGCTCGAACAGCGCATCAAGAAACGCGTCAAGCAACAGATGGAGAAGACCCAAAAGGAGTACTATCTCAACGAGCAGATGCGCGCCATCCAGCACGAGATGGGCGACAAGGACGACTTCAAGAACGAGATCAAGGAACTCGAGGAACAGCTCAGCAAGAAACGCATGCCGCGCCTGGCGGCCGACAAGTGCGTCCACGAGATCAAGAAGCTCAAGTTCATGTCGCCCATGAGCGCCGAGGCGACCGTCGTCCGCAACTATATCGACTGGCTCCTGGCCCTGCCCTGGTACGAGCGCACCCGGGACAAAATGGATCTGGACGAAGCCGAACGAATCCTCGACGAGGACCACTACGGCCTCGAAAAACCCAAAGAGCGCAT
>JAHJDS010000277.1 GCA_018812395.1 Pseudomonadota bacterium | reverse complement strand
CCGGCGGGCCGAACCCAGGCGGGCGGTCAGGGCGTCGATCAGGCCGCAGTCCCGGGGACGGGCCGCCGACACCGGCGGCCAGGCCGCCCCCAGCAGCAGCGCCAGGGCGGCCGCGCCCAAGCCGACCCCGAGCCGAACCCTAGCCATTGGTGGCCAGGCCCATGACAAACGTGCGATCCATCAGCGCCAAAACCCTTCTCCCCGGCCGATGCCGACCCACGGTTTCAACCTTCACCCCCGGGCCCGACCCGGCCCGACCCACCGGGGCGCCGCCGGGAAACCGTCCCGTTTAGGGTTGAAGCTACCAAAGCCCCGATTCCTGGTCAAGTTCCCATCAACCGAGGCGAATCCGGCCCGATTCCCGCCCTCGGGCTTGACTTTTGGACTCCCCATCATAATAATAGGAAGTTCTATAAACTCAAGACTCGCAGGGCCGACCAGCATGAAGATACTCGGCATTTCCGCCTTTTACCACGACAGCGCCGCCGCCCTGGTGGTCGACGGCCAGATCGTCGCCGCCGGTCAGGAAGAGCGCTGGACCAGGATCAAACACGACCAGGAATTTCCCGAGAACGCCATCCGCTACTGCCTCGAGGAGGCGGGCCTCACCGGGGCCGACCTGGACTACATCACATTCTACGACAAACCGTTCGTCAAATTCGAGCGGTTGCTGGAAACCTACCTGTCCTACGCCCCGCTCGGCCTCAAGTCCTGGCTCAAGGCCATGCCTCAATGGCTCAAAAAGAAGCTCTGGATCAAGGAACTGCTGGCCAAAGAGTTGGCCGGATTCGAGGGCCGGGTCCTTTTCACCAACCACCACCAGTCCCACGCCGCCAGCGCCTTCTTCCCCTCGCCCTACCAGGAGGCGGCCTTTTTGACCATGGACGGCGTCGGCGAGTGGACCACCACTTCCTTCGGCGTGGGCCGGGACAATAACATTACCCTCATGGAGGAGGTCCGCTTTCCCCACAGCCTGGGCCTGCTCTACAGCGCCTTCACCTATTACACCGGCTTTCGGGTCAACTCGGGCGAGTACAAGGTCATGGGCCTGGCCCCCTACGGACGGCCGATCTACAAGGACAAGATTCTAGAGGAACTGATCGACGTCAAGGAGGACGGGTCGTACCGGCTGAACATGAAGTACTTCGACTACTGCGCCGGGCTGACCATGACCAACAAGAAATTCGACGAGTTGTTCGGCGGCCCGCCGCGCCGGCCGGAGTCGGAAGTCACCCAGCGGGACATGGACCTGGCCCGCAGCGTCCAGGAGGTGACCGAAGAGGTGATGATGCGCACCGCCCGCCACGTCCGAGAGGTCACCGGCCTGAAGTACCTCTGCCTGGCCGGCGGCGTGGCCCTCAACTGCGTGGGCAACGGCCGCATCCTGCGCGAGGGCCCCTTCGAGGACATCTGGATCCAGCCCGCGGCCGGCGACGCCGGCGGCGCCCTGGGGGCGGCCCTGTACACCTGGTACGCCTATCTGGACCACCCCCGCCAGGCCGACGACCAAACCGATAAGCAGTTCGGGTCCTTCTTGGGGCCGGCCTTCAACAACGGGGACATCGCCGCCTTTTTGACGGAACGGGGCCTGCCCTACCGCGAACTGACCGACGGGGAACTGCCCGAGGTGGTGGCCGATCTGATCGCCGACCAGAAGGTGGTCGGCTGGTTCCAGGGGCGGATGGAGTTCGGCCCCCGGGCCTTGGGCTCGCGCTCGATCCTGGGCGACGCCCGCAGTCCCGAGACCCAGTCGGTCATCAACCTCAAGATCAAGTACCGCGAGTCCTTCCGGCCTTTCGCCCCCAGCGTCCTGGGCGAGGCCTGTCCCCAATTCTTCCACCTGGACCGGCCGTCGCCCTACATGCTCCTCGTCGCCCCGGTCCACGCCGATATCTGCCGGGAGATGACCGAGGAGGAATGCCGCCTCTTCGGCCTGGACATGCTCCACGTCAAGCGGTCCGACATCCCGGCCGTGACCCACGTCGATTATTCGGCCCGCATCCAGACGGTCCACGCCGAGACAAACCCCCTCTACCACCGCCTGCTCAAGACCTTCGAGGACAAGACCGGCTGTCCGGTCATCGTCAACACCTCGTTCAACGTCCGCGGCGAGCCGATCGTCTGCACGCCCGAGCACGCCTACCTGTGCTTCATGCGCACCGAAATGGACTACCTGGTGATGGGGAATTGCCTCCTGAATAAAACCGAGCAGCCCGAGCTCCGCGAGGACGTGGACTGGCGGCGGCTCTTCGCCCTGGACTAGACATCTTGGACGCCCTCAGAGAAATTCGTCAATCGCTCCGCGACCTGGACGTCGGCGCCAAGCCCCTGCGCCACTTCGGGATCCTGTTCGGCGTGGTCTTCGGGGTCCTGGTCGCCATTATCGTCTACAGACATTGGGGCCAGTGGGCGGTGATCCTCGGCCACCCCTGGGCCTGGGGACTGGCCGTCGCCGGCCTGATCTCCCTGGGCCTGGGTTACCTCTGGCCCCGGGTCCTGGTCCGGCCGTATCGCCTCTGGATGGGATTCGCCCTGGTGTTGGGGGTGATCATGAGCACCCTCATCCTGAGCGTGGTGTACTACCTCCTCCTGACGCCGGTCGGCCTGGTGATGCGGCTGCTGGGCAAGAACCCCCTGAACCGGAAGATCGACCGCCAGGCCCGAAGCTACTGGACCCAGCGCCGGCCCGACACCAACGACCCGAAACGCATCGAGAAGATGTTCTAAGAGGAACCATCCATGGCCGAGAACCAGTCCAAACTCAGACGCCTGACCGGGCGCGCGCTGCTGGCCCTGGTGCCGCTGGCCCTGGCCGGGGCCATCGCGTCTTTCATCACCTCCAAGGATCTCAAGGATCAGGCCCTCGATCCGCTGGGCGTGATCCGGCAATTGACCAAATCGAGGCTCAAAAATTACTTCGGACGGATCGAGGCCCTGACCGCGGCTACGGCCGCCCGGCCGGCGGTGGTCGGATTGGCGGCGGCCCTAAAAAAGGACCGCGGCGCGGGAATGCGCTCGGCGGCCCGGTTGTTGGGGCCGATGCTGAAACAGATCGTCCCCGGCCACGAGGGGTACGAGGTGGTGTTCTTCGGCCCCGGCGGCGCCGTCTTGTACACCACCGGCAAGCCGAAGCGCCAGGCCCGGTTGGCCAAACTGGTGCGGGTCAAGGGCGGCGTCCTGGCCCTGGCCTTTAACCGGGCTCAAAAGGCCGCGGCGGGCCGGGCCGTGATCCAGGATTTCGGCCTGTTGCCCGGAGAACTCGGTCCCGCGGCCCAGGCCGTGGTGGCCGCGCCGGTGCGGCGGTCCAACCACCTCGTCGGGGTCCTGGCCGTGCTCATCCCGGCCGAGGCGCTGGGCCCGGTGGTCGGCTTCCCCCTGGGCCGGGTCCGGGTCTACGCCGTGGGCCCCGACCGCGTGGTGCGGCCGTGGCTCAGGATGCCTTCCCACCTGGACGATTCCATCTGGAAGCGCAAGCGGGAGTTGATTCAAGAAAGGAAAATCGCCAAGACCGCCCTTTACCAGACAATAACCTTGGCCGCGCCCGGACAGGCGGGCACCGTCAAGACCCCCCGGATAGCGTCAAAGGCCGTCGCCGAGGCCCTGGGCGGCAAAACCGGCCGCCGCCTGACGGCCATGGGGCCAGGCGGGGTCCGGGTCGTCTCGGCCTACGGGCCGCTGGAGGTGGCCGGCCTGCCCTGGGCGATCATCGCCGAGGTGGACTACGACCAGGCGATGATCCCGGTGGCGCGCTTGCGCCGGGTGTTCATCAACCTCGGCGTCTTCATCATCGTCATCTACCTCCTGGGGCTCTTGCTCTCCCTGGCCTCGAACCGGCTGCCCATCCTGGCCGAGTTCTGGGAATTCCTGAGATATCGGAAGAAATACTGGCTGTTGCCCATCGTCCTGGTCCTGCTGTTCATCGGGCTCCTGCTGGTATTGGCCGGCGGGGCCGGACCGGTGACCCCGTTCATCTACGCCTTGTTCTAAAAAAAGGAAGCTCCGGTCGGGCCCCGCCGCCCGGCCGGAGCGCGCCGTCGAGGTCCGGCTTGACCTGCTTGTAGAGCGCGGTGTATGATTCGGTCAGGGGAGGAGGGGGCTCGAACCCGACAGATGGCTGAAATAATCGACATTAGCGGCCGGCGGCGGGAGGCGGATGAGGATCGATTTGCCGAGCAGGCCGAAAGCCTGAAAAGGCTGATTCACTGTCTGGCCTGCCCCATGCACTGCGCCCGGTGCGGCCAGTCGCTCGAGGACGAGGTCGGACTGCCCCTGGGGCCTCAACTGCCGGTCAGGCTGTGCCTGTCTTGCGGACGGGACTACCGGGCGTATCTGGGCCGCCTGTCCCGGCCGCAGGCCCCGCGCGCGCCGTGGCAAAACGAAGCCTGGGAGCGGTCCTGGCGGGCTTGGATAGACCTCCATCAATCACTGCTGGATTTGGCCCGCTCGCCCGAGTTCCAGGCCATGATGAACGAAACCGCCTATACCGACGAATAGGACAAGGACATGTTTGGAACCACAGAGCTGCTAATCGTCCTCGGGATCGTGGTGTTGTTGTTCGGCGCCAGCCGCCTGCCGCAGATCGGCGGCGGCCTGGGCAAGGCTATCAGCAACTTCCGCCGGGGGGGGAAAAACCCCGACGAAATCACCGACGACGCCGGCAAAAAAGACGACCCGGCCGCCAAAACCGAAAAAACGGCCGCCAAAAAGGACGGCCCGGCCTGATTAATCGGAATCGATTCCCAAGATAACGCCTCGGCCGAACCAAGGCGTCGTTTTATTGTTCAGAAGACCGGCGCCCGGGGGGGCCGGACTCGGGGCGGCGGATTGTTCGGGAAAGATTGAGGCCGACGACCCTTTGGTCGCCGGCCTGTTGATCAGAACGGAATGTCGTCGTCAGGCAACGGCGCCGGCTCGGCCACCCCGGACTTGCCCCGATCGCTCCGATCGGCTCCCTTGGGGCCTCGGCCGGAATCCCGACCCGGGCCCGGGCCGCCGCGGCCCTCCTGGGAGTCGTCGCCGACCCGGCCCAGCATCTGCATCACCTGTCCCACCACCTCGGTGGTGTAGCGCTCGTTGCCGTCGCGGTCCTCCCACTTCCGGGTCTGCAGCCGGCCCTCGACGTACACCTGCTTGCCCTTGTGCAGATACTCGCCGCAGACCTCGGCCGTGCGGCCGAAGAAGACCACCCGATGCCACTCGGTCCGCTCCTGCCACTCGCCGTCCTTGTCCTTGAACCGCTCCGAGGTGGCCAGAGTGAAATTGGCGATGGCCCTACCGTCGGTGGTATAGCGGATTTCCGGATCACGGCCCAGATTGCCGACCAGGATAACCTTGTTCACGCCGGCCATGGCACCTCCCTTGCCTGAGATTCGTCTCGAAGCTAGCACAACCCTCCGGGACTGACAAGTCATACCGGCCGGCGCGTACGAGGGGCGCCGGCCGTCATGAAAACCCGGAGACGACCCCGACCATTGGACCGACAAAAAAAACGCCCGGTCCGGGGACCGGGCGTCGGCGGGGGTGAAGTTAGGGATCAGAAGGTGATCACGAACCTGAGCCCGGCCAGCCAGGCCGACCCCAGATCAGCGGTCATGCTCCCCGGCCCGGGGCCCACGTCCAGGGTCGGATTCCAGCCGAAATAGTAATAGCCGATCTCCGGAGAAATGCAGAAGTGCTGATTCACCTTGTAGGGCGCGGAGAAGACCACGGCGTACCGGGTGTTCTGGCCGTGGCGCCAGGCGCCGTTCTGGTCGTTGCCGGCGTCGGTCGTCTTGACCCAGCCGCCCGACAGCCAGAGCGTGACGTTGCCGACCTGGTAGGACAGCCCCAGGCAGGCCGAAAGGGAATAGGTGTCCTCGATCTTGGTCCGGGTGGCGTCGTTCAGGCCGCCCCAGTAGACGGCGGCCACCCAGGGGTTGTAGGTCTGGGCCTGCCAGTAGTTGCGGCCAAAGGCCACCTCGCCCACGACGCAGAAGGCGCCCAGGTTTATCTTGAAGGGCAGGGCCAGGGCGTAGGACAGCACCCGATCGTCAGCCAGAGAAGCGCCCGCGATGGGCTCGCGCTCGCTCAGGTAGATCGAGAAGCCCGGCGCCAAGCGGAAGTATTTACCGCTGTACTGGACGGCCAGGTCCAGGCGGGGGAACGTGGTGTTGGCCACCGTGGCCACGCCGGCGGGGTTGTTGGCGTTGAGAGTGGGCGCCTGGCCCAGGGCCACCTGGAAGAACCAGGGTCCGGTCTCGTAACCGAGCTTGATCAGGGCGAACCGGCCCGAGTAGAGCTTGCCGAAACCCTTGAGACCGTCGCCGTGGCCGCCACCCGGAAAGTACCCTGAAGCCAGCCAGGCGTGGGGGGAATACTCCTCGGACGCGAACATGGTGTCGGTGTGGCCGATGGTCAGGGTGCAGCGGCCGAACTTGTACCAACCGTACATATAATCCAGCCAGACGCCTACTTGGCCGTGGGGCGGACCGGAATTGACCGAGATTTGGATGTAGGCCCCGGTGGTCTTGTCGTTGCTGGTGAAGGTCAGGTGGAAGTGGGAATCGCCGTTGAGTTCGGCCACGAACGAGGTCAGGTCCGGCATCCGGCGGTCGTTGTTGCCGTACGAGTTGCCGGACTGGATGGCGTAGAAGATGTTGGTCACCACCTCGCCGCCGATCTTGACCTGAAAGGCGGCGGCCGACGCCGCCAGTCCGCACAGCAGCCCGACGGCCAGAAAGAACGATAACAGCCTCTTCATTACTCATTCCTCCCTCTCGACATCGATGAACAGCCTGGGGTTCATCCCGAACAATCCAACTTCCGCGAGGCGACCCGCCCGGCCGCGCCGGCATTCACACCGGCGGGCCACAGGAGCGGGGCCAAAAACAATCCCGGCCCGTAACCCGGGCTGGGGGCGGCGGCGGTGGTGATGGGTTCCGGAGGAGGGGCGACCGTCCCGGAACTCGAGCGTCCCCGAACGGTAAATAGAGGCCGAAAAGATTGGCGGCCTCTGTGGTTCCGGATCATGCTGTTGCCCGCGCCTGGCCGCTTTGGGTCGAGCCAAAGCGGGATGGTTCGCGGGGTTCGTCCCCGGAATTAGCGGCGGAATCACTTCCGGCCGTATGGTCTGATGGGCCGCCGGTCAGGCTGCAGAGGACTTCCCGTCCCGGTTGTCGATCCCCATCCGGATGCGGCCCGTTTCGAGCCGCCGCCCGGACAGAGACCCCCGTCCCGGCGAAGCGGTCAATGGCGGCACCGTAGCCCAAAAGACCGGCCAAGTCAACCCGGGTCGCCACGGACTTGACCGTTCCCCCCCGAGTCCGCCTGGGGACAGGGACAGGACTACTTCAGGGCTCGTTCCAGCCGACCCACGTTGTGGCGTAGGAGGTCGAAGTAGGTGCGGCCATAGGTCGTCCCCGGGCCACCCAGGGGATCGACCTTGATCACCTTGACCCCGGCCTCGCGGGCGATGACCCGGGCCGCCTTGTCGGTGACTTGGGGCTCGGCCAGGACGAACCGGACCTTATGCCGCCTGATGGCCCGGACGATTTCGGCCAGATGCCTCGGGGTGGGGCGCTTGCCCGGAGACCGCTCGATAACCCCGACCCGCTTCAGTCCGTAACGAACGGCCAGATAGGCCAAGAACGGGTGAAAGGCCACGTATTCCCGGTGCCGCCAGGTCTTGACCCGCGATCTGATCCAGGTGTCCAAGGCGCTGAGGCGAACCAGGAGCCGGTCGCGCCGGGCGAGATAGTAGGATCGGCCCGCGGGATCGAGCTTGACCAGGGCCCGGGCGATGCGCCCCACGGCGGTCTTCATCAGCACCGGGTCCAGCCAGACGTGGGGGTTGCCGTGGCCAGGCTCGGCGCGGCCATGGCCGTCGGCCGGCAACAGCCGGACGCCCCGGGTCAAGACGACCTTCGCGGTTCGGCGGCCGACCAGCTTGGTCGCCCAGTCGTCGGCCCCGGCCCCGATCATGACCAGCAGCCGGGCGCCGGCCAGACGCCGGAGCAGACGCGGCGTGGGGGCGAAGGTGTGGGGCGACGCCCCGGGGGGCAGAATGGTCAGCACCTCGGCCCGCACCCCGGCCAGGCTCCGGGTCAGATCGGCCACCGGATGAATGGTCACCGCCACCTCGAGCCGGGCCGGCCCGCCCCCGGCCGGGGGCGGGCCACAGACCAGGATCAGGGACAAGAGCGCCATCCCCGCCAGCGAGTTGATTCTAAAAAAGGTCATCCGGTCCCTCCCCCCGGACGCCCCCCTCAGTCGGGATAAAGGCCATAGGCGTCCTTCAGGTCCAGATAGTCGGTCAGATCGGTCTGCCAGGCGACCTCGATGACGTCCAGGTCCCCCCTGGCCAGGACCTGGTCCACGACCCGCGTGCTGCCGACGATCAGGTCCAACGGCCGCCGGTCGTATTCGTACTCGTAGGGCGGGTCCGAGGGGCGAAAATGACCCGGCCACAGCGCGGCCACGTCCTGCAAGAGGGCCAGAGAAGTCTTGACCGGCCGGAAGGCCTCGCGGTCCGTGACGTGGAGTTGCCCGCCCCGGCAGAGTTTTCCCGCCCACTTGTTGAACGTCGGCTCAAAGGCGGCCGGCCTGAACCTGACGCCCGGCAGGCCTCGGGCCTCGAAGCGCCGGGCCAAAGCTTGAGGGTCGACGAACGGCGCGCCGAACAACTCGAAGGGACGGGTAGTGCCCCGACCCTCGCTCAGGTTCGTGCCCTCCCAGAGCACCTGGCCCGGGTAGACCACGGCCGTGTCCAGGGTCGGCATGTTGGGCGAGGGCATCACCCACGGCCGTCCGGTCTGATCGAACCACTGTCCCCGTTGCCAGTTGGCCAGGGGCACGACCGTCAACTCCGCGGCCACGCCAAAGGCGTTGACGATCATCCGGGCCATCTCCCCCAGGGTCAGGCCGTGGCGCTGGGGGATGGGATGCCGTCCGACAAAGGAGGTGCAATCGTCGGCCAGCGGGTTGCCCTCCACCAGGCGGCCGCCGATGGGATTGGGCCGGTCCAGGACGATCACCGGCACGTCGGCCCGGCCGCAGGCCTCGAGCGCCAACGACAAGGTGGCGCCGTAGGTGTAGACCCGGGTGCCCACGTCCACCAGATCGACCAATAGGACATCGATGTGGTCGAGCATCTCCGGCAAGGGCGCTCGGGTCTGGCCGTACAGGGAAAAGACGGGGACGCCGAGGGCCGAGTCACGGTCGTGGTCCGACTCGACCATGTTGTCCTGCTTGTCGCCCCCAAAACCGTGCTGGGGACCGAACAGGGCCCGCAATTGCCCGGGAAAGGCCCGGGCCACCACCTCCCACGACGGCCGCAACTCCGCGTCCACGGCCGGCTGATGGGTCAATAGTCCCAGCCGGGCCTTCTGCACGGCCGGCAACGGATCGCTGACCAGTATTTCCAAGCCGGCCACCGTGCGTGCCATTAACCGCTCCTCCAAACCCGATGATAGTCATGAATCTCGAAAAAATGCCGCCCCGACTATATCCCGCAGCGTTGCGGGTGGCAAGCCGTCTCGGGCTGTTGCGCCCCCCGGGCGGGCTGGTGTATAGTCGGGCGAAATGACCCGGGTCGAAGACGATATCCTGAACGCCAGCCCCCAGGCCGAAGAGGTCGGCCTGGAGCTGTCGCTGCGGCCGACCTCGCTCGGCGAGTTCGTGGGCCAAGAGTCCATCCGGGAGAACCTCGGCATCGCCATCGAGGCGGCCCGGGGCCGGGGCGAGGCCCTGGACCACGTCCTGTTCCACGGGCCGCCGGGCCTGGGCAAGACCACCCTGGCCCACATCGTCGCCGCCGAGATGGAAGTCAACGTCCGGGCCACCTCGGGCCCGGTCCTGGAGCGGCCCGGTGACCTGGCGGCCATCCTGACCAACCAGCAGCCGGGCGACGTCTTGTTCGTGGACGAGATCCACCGCCTCAACCACGTGGTCGAGGAGATCCTCTACCCGGCCATGGAGGACTTTCAGCTCGACCTGGTCATCGGCGAGGGGCCGTCGGCCCGGACGATCAAGCTCGATCTGCCCCGGTTCACCCTGGTCGGGGCGACCACCCGGGCCGGGCTGCTGACCCCGCCCCTGCGGGACCGCTTCGGCGTGGTGCTCCGGGTCGACTTTTACGCCCCCGAGGACCTGGAGACCATCGTCGGCCGCTCGGCCAGGCTGTTGGAGGTGGACATCACTTCCAAAGGGTCGGCCGAGATCGCCCGGCGCAGCCGGGGCACGCCCCGGGTGGCCAACCGGCTGCTCCGGCGGGTCCGGGACTTCGCCCAGGTCCGGGCCGACGGGGTCATCACCCAAGGGGTGGCCCGGGAGTCGCTGGCCATTTTGCAGGTGGATGATTCCGGCCTGGACGAGTTGGACCGGAGAATACTCCATGTCCTGATCGACAAATTCGACGGCGGTCCGGTCGGCCTCGACACCCTGGCCGCGGCGGTCGGCGAGATCAAGGACACGGTCGAGGACGTGTCCGAGCCGTATTTAATTCTGTGCGGGTTTTTGCAGCGCACCCCTCGGGGTCGAGTGGCCACCCGGCGGGCCTTCGAGCACCTGGGCCGCAAGGCCGGCCAAAAGGGCCAGCCGCATTTGTTCTGACGGGACGGTTGAACTATCCAGAATTGTCCCGGGCCGCCGCCCAGGACCTGATGATCTCGATCTCGTCGTCGGGGACGCACAGGAATTCCAAAAACCTTTGGTGCTTGTCCGGGGCGTGGCGCTCAAAGGCCACGTGCCACTGCCGCATGTCCTCCACCGAAAATCCCGAGGCCGACAAGAGCGACACCCAGGTCTGACGGTTCATCACCCCCACCCGGTCCCGGAGGTGATCGCTCCTAAGCAGCCCGACGATCAGGCGCTGCTGGGCCCGCAAGTCCTCGATCTCCTCGTTGAGTTCCAGCAAGCGCTTTTCCAGGACCGCGGCCAGATCGGTCTCCGGGGCGTCCAGGATCCGGCTGATATCGTCCAACCTGAGCCCGGCCCGTCGAAAGGTGCAAATCTGCTCCAGTCGCCGGGTGTCATCCTCGCCATAAAGACGATAACCCGCGGGCGAGTGGCCCGAGGGGGAAAGCAGGCCGATCCGGTCGTAGTAGAGCAAGGCCGTGCGCGACAGCCCGAATTTTTTGGCCAACCGACCGACGGTGTACATCGTTCCCTTCCCCTGGCGGGTGAATCCCCTGACGAATCAGAAGATGCCCGGCTCGTGCCTGGCTTGGCGATTTAAATATACCATTATCCGCTTTGGACCAACCTGACGGGCAACCAAGTTTCGAGTAGTCTCCGATCCCAGGCACCTCCGGCGCGTCCGCCCGGCTCGCCAAATAAGCCGGGCGGTCGCGCTTACCGGACGGGATTCGGGCCAAAGCGCCCCGCCTCAACGGCGCGGTCGGCCCCGCTCGCTTTAAGTCGGGGCCGACCGCACTACCGTTGTCAGGCGGTTATCAACGCCCTTTTTTTCAACCACGGGCCGGACGAAATGGACCTTGGTCTCGACCTTGGTGTGGCCGATCCCGGCCGGGAGGGTGGTGTGCGCCCTTGTCGGAAAAACGTTGAGCTTCGAGGCGGACCTTGATAATTTCTTGCTCAAGAAGCGCCAAGGGCGGAGGCGGAGCAGGCCTTTTCTATAACGGCCTGGCAAGAGGGGAAACGGAGTTGTGTCGCGGCGACTGCGGCAAATTTCCGGGCAATAGCGTGGTGGATCGATGAGCGAAGCCATTTACGACACCATCGGGGAGGAATATAACTCGAGCCGCCAGGCCGACCCGTCAATCGTCAGGGTAATTCACGAGTTACTCGACCTTCCGCCCGGGTCCGCGGTGGCCGATATTGGGGCCGGCACCGGAAATTACTCCAACGCGCTGGCCAACAAGGGGTATCGGATTCACGCCGTCGAACCCTCGGCGCGGATGCGAAGTCAGGCGACCAGACATCGCGGCGTCGAGTGGTACGAGGGCAAGGCCGAGGCCGTACCTCTGCCGGATCAGTCCGTTGACGGGGTCATGGTCACCCTGGCCGTCCATCATTTCACCTCATTATCACTTGCCGCCGCGGAAATGCACCGAATCTGCCCCTCCGGGCCAATCGTTATCTTGACCATCGATCCAAGAGAGGCACGGGATTTTTGGTTCAAAAACTACTTTCCCGAAATCCACCAAAGAGTATATGACGTCTTCTTGCCGCTGGAAGCGGTCTGCCAACAATTCATTGAGGGGAAAGGCTGGAAGATATCAATGACGCCATTTCCCTCGCCTCAAGAAGGCGTTGACATGACCATGCATTCGGGATGGAACAGGCCGGAGATATATCTTGACAAAACCTTGAGGCGCAATATGTCCGGGTTTGCCTTGGCCGATCCAGAGGAAGTCCGGGACGGCCTGTCCAGATTGAAGCGCGACCTGGAATCCAAGGAATGGGATAGACGGTACGGTTATCTCAGACAAAAAGAGTCTTTTGATCTCGGATTCAGGTTTCTGAGATTTGCGACAAAAAAGAGTAACCATTCTACGGTCGCATGTTAAGTGAGGTCACAGACAGGGGTCGGATCTTGCATCTTGCAGTTACCTGAAAGGTAATTTGGATT
>JAHJDS010000276.1 GCA_018812395.1 Pseudomonadota bacterium | reverse complement strand
TGCTGCTCGCCGCCGCTCATACTGCCGGCCAGTTGCGACGTCCGTTGCCGGAGAATGGGAAAATGACCGTAGACCGTTTCGAAATCCCCGGCGATGGCCGACCGGTCACGACGGACATAGGCTCCCATCATCAGGTTTTCCCGGACGGTCAAGTCGGGGAAGATCTCCCTGCCCTCGGGAACGTGGGAGATGCCCAGCTTGACTATTTGCTCGGGCGGCAGGCGGTCGATCCGCTGTCCCTGAAATTCGATCGATCCCTTTTCCGGGTCCATCACGCCGGAGATGGTTTTCAGGATGGTCGTCTTTCCGGCGCCGTTGGCCCCCAGGATAGTGACGATGTCCCCCTGCTCCACCTCCAGAGAGATCCCCTGCACGGCCATGACCGGGCCGTAGTAGGACTCGATACTAGAGAGCTTGAGCAAAGGCATCCTCTTCCCCCAGATAGGCCCGAATCGTTTCCGGATGGGACAGGACCTCGGTCAGGTCGCCTTGGGTTATTATCTCGCCGAAGTTCAGGGCCAAAAGCCTGTCGGAGACCTCCCTGACCAGGCCCATGTTGTGCTCGACCAGAATAATGGTCACCCCGAACTCATCCTTGATCCGCTTGATCCACAAGGCCAGGTCCATGGTCTCCGTGGTGTCAAGACCCGAAGACGGCTCGTCGAGAAGCAACAGTTCGGGTTTCATGGCCAGGGCCCGGCCCAACTCGACCGTTTTTTGGGCGCCATAGGGCAGGCTGGAGATCACCTGGTCCCGGAAGGCCTGGAGTTCCAGTAAATGGATGATCTCCTCCGCCTGACGACGGTTCTCGACTTCTTGTCTGGCGACCGAGGGCAGAAAGAACAACTCGGTCAAGAGATTGGAGCGGCGTCGGCAATGGCACCCCAGCAGGATGTTGTCCACGACGGTCATGTTCTTGAACAACTCGATGTTCTGGAAGGTGCGGGCGATGCCCAATCCGGCCACGGTATGGGGGGGATTGCGGGTGATGTCGCGCCCCTTGAAGATCAGACGTCCCTCGTCGAGGTTGTAGAATCGGCTCAGACAATTGAAGATGGTCGTCTTGCCCGCCCCATTGGGGCCGATGATCGAAAATACCTCGCCCGGCGAGACCTGGAATCCCACCCTCTGCAGGGCCACCAGGCCGCCGAAGCTGATACCCAGGTTTATGGCCTCGAAAAGGGCCATTCAGTGCTCCCCGGCCTTTTGGTACTTCTTGGCCTTGCGGAAGGTGTCCTTCTTGTACAGGGGGAAGTTTTCAAAATAGTATTTGATCTTCAACCAGCGGCCGTAGATGCCTTGGGGTTCGAAGATGATGAACAGGACAATCATCAGGCCGTAAATGGCCGGTTCGAGTCCGGTCTGGTTCGCCAGCCAATCCGGCAGGAAGTCCTTGGCGGCGGCGATCAACTGGGGCAGCAGGATGACGAAGGCCGCGCCCAATATGGCGCCGGGGATGGTGCCCAACCCGCCGATGATGATCATGGCCAGCAGCTCGATCGAGACCAGAATCGTGTAGCTCTCGGGATTGATGTGGAAGAGCTTGTGGGCGTAGAGGCCCCCGGCGATTCCGGTGAAGGCCGCGCTGATGGCGAAGGCCATGGTCTTGAACTTGGCCAGGTTGACGCCCACGGCCTGGGCGGCCACCTCGCTGTCCCTGATGGCGATCAGGGCCCGACCCACAGGAGACCGCAGCAGATTTTTGGCGGCGCCCACGGCCAGGCACAGAATTACCAAGGCCAGATAGTACTGCCGGATCTCGGACTCGAGGACCAGCGGTCCGATCGAGGCCGGCTCGACGGTCATTCCCTGGTTGCCGTTGGTCAACGACTCCCAGCGGGACAGGACCTCCTCGACGATGAAGGCAAAGCCCATGGTGGCGATGGCCAGGTACAATCCGGACAGCCGCAAGGCAGGCAGACCAATGATGATGCCCATCAATCCCGCCATCAGGCCGGCCGCGGGCAGGGCCAGCACAAAGGGCACCCCGTTATTGGTCAGGATGGCCGAGGTGTATGATCCGATGGCGAAAAAGGCGGCGTGGCCCAGGGATATCTGACCCGTGTAGCCGGTCAAGAGCATCAAGCCGATGGCGGCGATGGAAAACATGAAGATGAAGGTGAACTGGGAGAGCAAATAGTCGTCGGTCAAAAACGGCAGCAACAACACGGCGGCCAGGAGGGCCAGGCACCTGGCCGCCGCATTCTTGTCACGAAACAACCGAGTATCCTGGCGATAGCTTTTCTTCATCCCGAATCCCGTCAGACCTTTTTCATTTTGTGTTTGCCGAAAATGCCTTCCGGCCGAATGATCAGGACGGCGATGAGGATGATATAGGCCGACACGTCCTTCCAGCCCTCGGGCAGGTAGAGCCCGGAAAAGCTCTCGATCACGCCGATGATGATCCCGCCCACCAGGGCCCCGGGCACGCTGCCGAATCCGCCCAGGACCGCGGCCGGAAAGGCCTTGAGTCCGATAAAGCCCATATTCATGTGGACAAAGGTGATCGGCGCCAGGAGGACGCCGGCCACCCCGCCCAAGGCGGCGCCGATGGTCCAGGAATTGGCGAAAACCCGGTTGACGCTGATACCCATGTAAACCGCCGCCAACTGGTTCATGCTCGTGGCCCGCATGGCCACGCCGGACTTGAAAAAACGGAAGAATACATACAGCAGAAGGATCAGGACCACGGTGGTGATGATGATGGCCATCTGTTCCCAGGACAGAACCAGACCGGCCTGGCGGAGGTATTTCTCGGTGAACGGGGTCTTGAGGCCGTAGGTGTCGGTACCCCAGCCCGGCACCATGCTCACTGCGGACCGGATAAAGATTCCCAGTCCGATGGTGAGCATGACGATGGCGAAGACCGGTTCCCCGATCAGCGAGCGCAAGACAAATCGCTCCAGGAGCCGGCCCAATACCCCCAGGCAGACGATGGTTGCGGCCAGGGCGGCCCAGTAGGGAAACCCGCAGTAATTCACCAGGGTGTAGGCGATAAATGCCCCCAGGACCATCAGCTCGCCCTGGGCGAAATTGATGACCTCGGTGGCTTTGTATATCAAAACAAATCCCAGGGCGACCAAGCCATAAATGCACCCAATTGCCACTCCGCTCAATAGGGTTTGGATGAGCTCATTGAACATGGCCGACCTGCCTTAATTAAACCTGGCTTTTCCTACGGAAGATGCCTTGGGGAAGGCCCATGATTCGTCCTGTCCAGTGGGGTGGCTCAGCCGACCTCACTGTTTTCGAGTTAAGCGGTCGGTTCAGGCTCGGTTGCCTTTATCCCTGACCGGCTTGCCGCTCTATGGAGCATGGGCTCAGCACCTCCCGCAGTGGGGGGGGGATAAAAATGTACCGTGAATCCGGCAATAGTGTCAAGTATAAAGTTGTTTAAACGCTGCTTTGTTAATTTTAATTTTGGCCTTATAAATCTTTTTTACTAATTGAATCAATATATTATATTTTTAGAGGCGGATGTCCAGCTAAGACCAATGGCCAAATAATATACAAAGTATGAAGTTGAATCTCGCTTCCCCCTTCCCAACTAAATGTGGTCTACCGCACGGAGTGCCAGCGGTGTTGGCCGTACCCGGGTGCATGTACTCCCCAAGTTGACTTTTTCCAGCCTTGGCGAAGTCTGCCGTAGGGGCGGGTCATTACCAACCACATTGGTCGTTTGTGGATCGGACTAAACACTCATCTCAGAGGAGAACCGAGAATTTCTTGTTCTATGAGACAAAAACCGATGACTCCGAGATGTTGTGGTCGCCCATGCCGATTTGGTCCGGCCACGGATTCCTTTGGAATTAGGTTACCGGACCATACCTTGGCGAACATGGCCATCGCCGAGAGTCAACATATATCTCTCATAGCTTGACTTACGAGACACTCCTCAGCCCTGGGCGCAATGCACGCTAACGGGGCGCAATGCCTCGTAACGGGGCGCAATGCACGATAACTGCCAGGTGGAGCAGCTTGACTTTTGGTCTCTGATCTTCCATGTCTGGATTAGAATACGGACTACTGTGGGAAGGGGTAGACCCATGTAGCTTCCATCAGAAACCAGCCAATAAAACGGGCCCCGGGCGACACTCCAGCCTTGATGGCAGAGCAATCACCCGGGGCTTTCTATCTTCCACAATCCTCTGTCCCCGTGGCCCCGGCCGTGGACCCTCCCTCCCCGGCGGCCGGGGCCACGCCCCCCACCTCGAGCGAGACCTGGTCCACGCCACGACCGGACGGCTTACCGCTTACCCGGGATACAGTGGCCCTGGAGGAATGGTGAGGAAAACGTTGGTCAACCAACAAATGGAGTCGACATAAACCCAGGCAGGACAAGACATGACATGTTGGTCAACCAACAAAAAGTGAACGCCGCCACATCAAGGCCTGAGTCAGTGTTGGTCAACCAACAAAAAGTGAACAGAGCAACGTGAGGATCTAGGCCAGTGTTGGTCAACCGACAAAGGCCTGTAGCTGGAACAGCGTCAAGAACCTGGTCACGGCAGAACGAAAAACGTTGGTCAACCAACAAAAGGTGAACCAGGTAACCTCAGGTGTTCACCGTCAGCGAAAGTGGCACACGAGGGGCGCGAAAAATAAGTTAGAGATCTTGACGTAGGGCCACGGTTCCCGGTATCTGGTCTTGGGCCTCGAAGAGAGGAGACCAGGCATGACCAAGACCAACATCGTCAGGGAGATCAGGCGGGCGACTCGCCGGAAGTTCAGCGCCGAGGAGAAGATCCGGATCGTCCTGGAGGGCCTTCGAGGCGAGATCACCGTCAGTGAGCTATGCCGACGGGAGAGCATCTCACCCACGGTTTACTACCGCTGGTCTAAGGACTTTCTGGAGGCCGGCAAAAACGGCCTGACCAGAGACACCCGACGCGGTGCCACCACGGTGGAGATCAAGCAACTCAAGGCCGAGAACGAGGGCCTGAAGAAGGCCCTGGCCGAGGCCATCCTGGACGTGCAGAAGTACAAAAAAAGTCTGGGCATGTAAGGCCTGGACGGAGGTACGTCCGGATGCGCGCCCAGAAGAAGCTGGAGGTGCTGCGAGTGGTGGAGGGCTCAGGGCTGCCCGTGGTCGAGGCCCTGGCCCGTCTGGACATCCCGGCCTCGACGTACTATCGCTGGCGCCGACGTTTTCGCCGGCATGGCCTGGAGGGTCTGCGCGACCGTTCGCCGTACAAGGGCCGGGTCTGGAATCGACTCCTGCCCCGGGAGCGGGACAAGGTTTTTGAGATCGCGCTGCTGTATCCGGAGTGGTCGTCCCGGGAGGTGGCTTGCCACGTCAGTGACGGATGCGGCTTTACGGTCTCTGAGTCCACGGTCTATCGCCTTTTGAAGGGCGCGGGTCTGATCAAGCCCCGGGAGGAGAAGACCTTCCCGGCCGGTCCTGAGTTTACGATCCAGACCAAACGTGTCAACCAGATGTGGCAGACGGACGCCACGTTTCTGTTGGTGAAGAACTGGGGCTGGTATTACCTGATCTCGGTCCTGGACGATTACAGCCGTCGGATCCTGTCCTGGCGGTTGCAGTCCAGGATGGACGCTGACGCTTTCAGCGAGGTGGTGGAACTGGCCTGTGAAGCGACCGGGTTGGACCGGGTGCCTGTCCGTGGGCGTCCGTTGTTGCTCTCCGACCGAGGCCCGGCCCTGATCTCCAGGTCGTTTGGTGATTACCTTGAGGCCAGAGGGCTCGGTCACATCCTGGCCTCGCCTTACCATCCTCAGACCAACGGCAAGATCGAGCGATATCATCGCTCCTGCAAGGAGCGTATCAACCTTTTAGTCTGGGAGACGCCGGAGGAGCTGGCGCGAGAGATCGGTCTTTTTGTGGACCACTACAACTCGCGGCGTTATCATGAGGCCTTGGGCAACGTGACCCCGGACGACGTCTACTTTGGCCGGAGGGAATCGATCCATGAGCACCGGGCCAGGCTGAAGCAGCGAACCATGGCCAGGCGCCGGTGGTACAACGCTAACCGCTCACGACCAGAGGGGACCAGAACTCTAACTTAAAAATCAGCCCCAAAATTGCCAAACTCGCTGACGACATACAACCTCAGGGCCTCAGGAAACGTTGGTCAACCAACACCCAGAGGCGGCCAGCGGGATCCCATCAAGGCTACTGGTAGCGTCAGCGCACCAGTGACGGAAGCCTTGGGCAAAGCCTTTAGGAAAGACTTCCTTAAGGCCTTCAATCACCCAGTCGCCGCGGTCAAGAGGCCACACAGGCAAGGATGTGACGTGCCACCGAAAAAGGTCTACAAGCGAATTTCCAACAACGAGTGGGCCCAGATCGGCCGGTACGTCCAGAATCACCCCGAAGAAAGCCTGAACCACATCGCCCAGAGGTTCAAGGTCAGGCCGAGCACCCTGAGGAGCAAAAGCCAGAGACAGGGCTGGCGGACCAAGAAAACGACGGACTCCGAAAACGACGCCGAAAACATCACCGCCGAAAACATCACCGAAAACATCACTGACGAATTCGTTGGTGAAAACATCACCCAAAAATTCGTCAGCGAAAACATCACTGACGAAATCGCGGGGACCAGGATCAAGCCGGACTGGCCCCACATAAAGGCCTGGTACGTCACCCACCCGAAGGCATCTTTTCGAATAACGGCAAGACGTTACGGGGTGAGCGAGAGCACCCTGACCAAGAGGGCCATCGCCGAAGGGTGGGCCGGGTTACGGGAGAGGAAGCAGAAAGAAAATGAAGCAAAAGTGCAGCAGCTGGCCGAGCAAATCATCACCGCCAAAGTGGTTGAAGACCGGACCCTGGAGATTGTCACCACGGAGATTCTGGTCAACGAGGCGCGAAGGGTCGCTCTCAATGCCTTGAAGGATGCCCAGGGTAGCCAGAGGATGTGGGCCGCGCTCCAGGCCGCGATAGTGGCCAAGGTGTCCCAGCAGGCCCTGGCCCTCACCCTCAACCGGCCGAGGAGTCAAGCCAGCTCCATCGACCTGCTCTCCATTCAGCAGGTCGCCGCGGACCACCCTGCCCGCCAGAACCCGACCGGCTCCCCCGACCGTACCCCGCACCTCAAGATCTTGGAAAAGACCCGTCACCCCCAGTCACTTGACCCCAGGGCCGCATAGTGCGAATCCCCTGGCTGGGCGCCCCGAACCTGGGATACCTCTGAGTGGTGGGGATCAAGATCCCCGTGGCCGCCCCTTACCCTGGCCACGATCCCGATGAGAAGGTCGAGTGGCGGGCAGTGTGGTTCAGTTCTGCCGGCCACTCTGAGGCCGCGGCTCACCTCACCTGGAAGGTACTCAAGGACAACCTGGCCAACCTGGCCGCCTGCAGGGGTGCGCTCGAGCGCTGCAAGATGAGGCTGGACGCATACCCGCAACCGAAGAATGGCCCCGTAAAACAAAGGGGATTGAGCCAAAATTTGAGATGAAGTTCGAATGGATTTACTTCAAATTTTACTTCACGCCAATAAAGAGGGGTTAGGCTTGTTGGCCTAACCCCTTGATATCTTTGGCGGGGACGACGAGACTTGAACTCGCGGCCTCCGGCGTGACAGGCCGGCGCTCTAACCAAAGCTGAGCTACGCCCCCATGGACAGTCTTTAATTTTATCAGAGACCACGCGGCCGGACAAACATTTCCGTCACAAAAGGCAGTCCCGCCTCGGAGAGCCGGACCGCCCTGCAGACTGACTTCATGCCAGATAATAGCCCGGATGGCAAGCCTTTTGTGGGGCCGGCCCCGGTATTTTTGGATGTCGACCCCGTCCCGGCATCGGCCGGGGGACGCCCGCCGGCGGTTGGTGGGCGGGACAGGGCTTGAACCTGCGACTTTCGGCTTGTAAGGCCGACGCTCTCCCGACTGAGCTACCCGCCCCTAAAGGAATGCCTATCTATCACCGAGTGCGGGGCGGGTGTCAAGTCTTTGCCGCCGGGGGAAGTTCCGACCTCTCGCCAAGTCCCTGGAGCGGACGGCCCTTCCGGCCGCTTGGGTCCAGAATTAAAAAAGGCGACCGGTCCTCGGCCGCCTTTTTTGAAAAGGCTCAGGCCCCCTCAGTGGGCCGTGATCTCGTCCGGGCCCGAGGGCACCGGTTTGGTCTTCTTGGAAGCCATGAGCCGGTTGAGGAAGTTGTCCTTTTCCTCCTTGAAGAGCGACTCCGGATCGTCGGTGACGATGGCTTGCCGGAGGACCCCGTCCATGTGCTCGACCGGGACGATCTCCAAGGCCTTGAGCACCTTGGGCGGGATCTCCTTGAGGTCCTTCTCGTTCTCCTGGGGGATGATGACCTTGGTGATGCCGACCCGGTGGGCGGCCAGGAGTTTTTCCTTGAGTCCGCCGATGGGCAGCACCCGGCCGCGGAGGGTGATCTCGCCGGTCATGGCCAGATCGCGGCGGACGGGCAGGCGCAAAAGGGCCGAGATGATCGAGGTGGCGATGGTGATCCCGGCCGAGGGGCCGTCCTTGGGAATGGCGCCTTCGGGGACGTGGATGTGGGTGTCGATCTTCTGGTAGAAATGCCGTGACAGCCCGAGCGATATGGCCCGGGAGCGGACGTAACTCAAGGCCGCCTGGGCCGACTCCTGCATCACGTCGCCCAGCTTGCCGGTGATGGTCAGCTTGCCCCGGCCGGGCATGATCGCCGCCTCGGTCATCAGCACCTCGCCGCCGGCCTCGGTCCAGGCCAGGCCGTTGGTCAGACCGATGCTGTCGGCCTCCTCGAGCTGACCGCGCCGGAACTTGGGCACGCCCAGGTGCCGGGTGATGGAATTTTTTGAGATGGCCACCTTGTCGTCCTGACGCCCCTCCTTGACGATCTCCCGGGCCACCTTGCGGCAGATGGAGGCGATTTCCCGTTCCAGGTTCCTGACCCCCGCCTCTCGGGTGTACTGGCGAATGATTCTCAGGATGGCGTTGTCGGTGAAGTGGACCCGGTCCGGGTCCAGGCCGTTGGCCCGGCACTGCTTTTTGGTCAAGAACTGCTTGGCGATGTTGAGCTTGTCGTACTCGGTGTACCCGGGGAGGCGGATGATCTCCATCCGGTCCTGGAGCGGCGCCGGGATGGAGTACAGGGTGTTGGCCGTGGTGATGAACAGGATATCGGACAGGTCGTAGTCCACGTCCAGGTAGTGGTCGTTGAAGGCGAAGTTCTGCTCCGGGTCCAGGACCTCGAGCAGCGCCGCCGAGGGATCGCCCCTGAAATCGGCCGACATCTTGTCCACCTCGTCCAGGCAGAACACGGGGTTGTTGCTCTTGGCCTTACGAAGGCTCTGGATGATCTTGCCCGGCAGGGCGCCGATGTAGGTCCGGCGGTGACCGCGGATCTCGGCCTCGTCCCGGACGCCGCCCAGGGAGAGGCGGACGAAGTTGCGTCCCGTGGCCCGGGCCACGGACTTGGCCAGCGAGGTCTTGCCCACGCCGGGCGGGCCGACCAGGCAGAGGATGGGGCCCTTGATCCGGCGGACCAGGGACTGGACGGCCAGGTACTCCAGGATGCGCTCTTTGGGTTTTTCGAGGCCGTAGTGGTCCTCGTCGAGGATTCG
>JAHJDS010000590.1 GCA_018812395.1 Pseudomonadota bacterium | reverse complement strand
TCCTTGAGCGCCGCGCTGCCGCGCGGGAAGAAGTTGCCGACGACGAGTCCCGCCAGCAGCGCCAGGATGTAGCCGGCCTCACCGGTCAGGTTGAGCGACCAGGGGATGCCCAGACCCGCGAGCTTGTCGGGTGTGGCCGCGATGTAGGCGTAGTGGCCGGCGAGCCAGCACAGGCTGCTGACGACATAGATGGCGACGAAGGCTGGCACGAAGCGCGCGAGCTTCGCACCCAGTCCCCAGCCCGCGAGGGTCAACAGCCCCAGGAAGAAGCTGAAGGTGAGGAGGATGGACGCCGGTGTGCCGAGGGCGCCCTTGGACACCGGCGCCACAGCCTGGCCGAGTTCGACCCACACGCTGGTCTTGGCGGCCCAGCCCAGCAGGTCCACGCCGAACCACGCTCCCGTCGACAGTGCGAAGATGAACAGACCCAGGCACAGCGACATCCAGTCCTCGCTGCGCAGCCACGACGGACGAGTGGACATGGGCGCCTCCGCCTGGCCGCTCGTGCGAGCGTGCCGCTGACCCGCGAGGACTGTTCGAGGCGACATTCTAGTGCACAGCCCCTGCGCGATGAAGAACCGGTTTTTTAAGCGCGCTTGGATCTGGTGGGGGGCCGCAGGTCCCGGGTGGGGTATAATTTTGCTGCCACCGATCTCTTGTGTTGCCGTTCCCGCTGCGCCTGCGAGGTCGACATGTTGGTTCATAGGAGAGGTTCCGCTTTCAGGATGCCAACCCTCTTGGGCCTGGCACTGGGGACGACGCTGTTGCTGAGTTCCTGCCCGCCGGCGGTTTCTCCCTGCGAATCCAACGATGACTGCGCGGGTGATCAGCTCTGCGTGGACAGACAGTGCCTTGCGGTCTGCAACGCTTCGAGCGAGTGCAGCGCCGGTCAGGAGTGCCGCGAGGGCGTCTGTCGCCCCCGGCGCGATGCGGGCTCCGCGGTGGACGCGTCAGCTCGCGATGTGCTGGTCATGGATCTCCCGGCGCCGGACAGATCAGGCTCCGATCTGACAAGCCCACTCGACGGCGAGGTGCGCGATCAGACCAGTGCGGGCGATGCGACAACACGGGATCTCGCGAGTTCTCTCGACGTGGCCGCCTTCGACCTGCAGGGCCGGGATCAGTCCAGCGCGGCCGACGCAGCGGATCCCTGCTCCGCAGTCGTCTGCCCGCAGTACACCACCTGCATCGCGCTGTTCGGCGGTGGCTACCTGTGCCAGTGCGGCGACCGCGAGTGCCAGGACGGCGAGGCCTGCCGGCCGCCCGATGCCAGCGGGCCAGCGTCGCCGGCGCGCTGCTGCAATCCGTCACAGCTCAACTGCGGCGGCGTGTGCAAGAGTGTCCTTGACGACGAGAGCAACTGCGGAGGCTGCGGCAATGCCTGTGCCTACGGCGAGCTGTGCGTGCAGGCGCAGTGTGCCTGCGGCGGTGGTGGAAGCTGCGACCCGGCCACCCAGGACTGCTGCAGCGGCGTGTGCACCGACGTGCTCGGCGACGTGCAGCATTGCGGACCGCTCGGGACAGGCGTGGGCTGTGCCTTTGTATGCCCGGGGACCCTGCCCTGCGTCGATGGACTGTGCCAGTGCACCGACAATGGCGACTGCGGCGGCACGCTCGTGTGCTGCAACAGCGCCTACTGCGCGAACCTGGCCAGTGACCTGCAAAACTGCGGCGCGTGCGGCGAGCAGTGCCGTCCTGGCGAGGTGTGCGGGGGCACGGGCTGCGCCTGCTCGGTCACCTGCGACGACGGGGACGCCTGCACCGAGGACAGCTGCCTGAGCGGCCGCTGCGAGCACCACACCCTGGACGCGGACCATGACGGCTTCTGCGCCCCGGGCTGCAACGACGCCAGCAGCGGTCACAGCGGCGACTGCGTGGACGGCGACTGCAACGACGGCGATGCCGAGATTAATCCGGGTGAGCTCGAGGTCTGCGACGGCAAGAACAACGACTGCGATGGGGCCACCGCGGATGGCTCGGAGCAGTGCGCGGGCTACTGCTGCGGCACTCCCGCGGCCTGCCAGGGCTGCTGCCTCGCCAGCCAGTGTGGCAGCGGTAGCTGGGAGTGCTCGACGACGGACAATGCCTGTTCCTGCGATGGCCTCGACTGCGCTGGCCACTGCTACGCCTCGGGCGCGTGCTGCGACAACCCCAACCTGTGCGGCGGCTGCTCGACGCTGGCGCACCCGCCAGGCGAGGCCTGCGGCACCTGCGGCTCCTACCAGTGTCAGGGCACCGAGGCGGTGGTGTGCTCCGGTGACGTCGCCATCGCGGGTGGGTGGACGGACTACGTGTACACGGGCTGGTCTGCGGACGGCAGCTGCGGGCAGTACGTGAACTGCAAGCAGCGCGAGACCCGCACAGGCACGCGAAGCTGCACCAACCCTGCCCCGGCCTGTGGCGGTGCGACCTGCTCGGGCTCCGCGACTACCATCGAGACCCGCGACACCCTGGACTGCGGCGCGGTCGCCGGAGGCTGGAGTGCCTACACGTACACCGGGTGGTCCACCACGGGCAGCTGCGGCCAGTACGTGACCTGCAAGCAGCGCGAGACCCGCACCGGCACGCGAAGCTGCACCAACCCTGTCCCGGCCTGTGGAGGCGCGACCTGCTCGGGCTCCACCGTCACCACCGAGATCCGCGACACCCTGGACTGTGGCAGGGTCGACGGAGAGTGGAGCGACTACAGCTATACAGACTGGTCCGCTCTGGGAGTCTGCGAGCAGTACTACGCCTGTATCCAGAGCGAGACCCGCACCGGCACGCGCTACTGCACGAACCCAGCACCGGCCTGCGGGGGAGATCCCTGCTCGGACGCCTCGAACACCACCAACGAGGTGCGGCATGTGACCGCCTGCGGTCTTGTCGACGGCGGCTGGACCGCGTGGAGCAGCTGGAGTTCCTGGACCGACGTGGGGAGCTGCGGCAGCAACTGCACGAAGCAACAGCAACACAGCCGTTCTCGGAGCTGTACCAATCCGGCGCCAGCCTGCGGTGGCGCGTACTGTGCCGATGCCGCGGTGGAGACGGAATCCCAGACCGTTGGCTGTGGTGACAACGAGATCTGCGGCGATCTGGACGAGAGGTGTTGTGGCGGCGGCTGCGTCGACACGCGATCAAACTGCTTCAACTGCGGAAGCTGCTACGTCTCGTGTGGTGAACTGTTCCCTGGCACGACCTGCACGCTTGGCGAATGCGTACCACCATCGTGCCTGGTTGCGCGCACCCCCGTCCGCATGGCCGATGGATCCCTGCGCGCCATCGAGGAGGTCAAGCCGGGAGACCAGGTGCTGGGCTACGATGAGCACAACGCGAGCGTCGTCGTGGCCGTGGTGCTGGAGGTGATGTCGCACCCGACCAGTTCGTCGCTGTTGAGGATCAACGGCAGACTGGAACTGACCGCCGACCATCCCCTGTTCACGCGGGGTCGCTGGATCCCGGCTCGAGACCTGGTGCCGGGAGATACCCTGCTGCAGCTGACGCCCGCGGGCTTGCTGGTCGAGGAGCC
>JAHJDS010000275.1 GCA_018812395.1 Pseudomonadota bacterium | reverse complement strand
TATCCTTAAAGGCAGGAGCTGCATGTCCAGGGCGGCTCCAGCGTCTGCGCCACTTGTCTCAAGCTACGGCGTCAGACCTCCGGGCAGGTCTTCTGGCTCCCGGATCATCCTACTATCTGCGCCTTCCCATCCCGCTTCAGCGAAACAGTGGCATCGAGCAGAGTTCGTCCCCGGACACAGCGGCGGGACCGTGCCGGCCTTGAACCGGCTTCCCTCTTGGCCCCCCGAACGGGGGGACCGACGATCAGCACTGATTTTGGCCTCACTAATGCCGTGTTTCGCCATGATGTCAATGCCCCGGCCTTTTCGGCCGCGACCGGTCAGTTTTTTTCTACACAAGTCGCTGGAAGTGGCTGGCCGCCCACAACTAGCCGATCACCAACGGCAGTATGTTTAGGACGAGCCCGATCAGAAAAAAAGGAACCATCTGAACCGAGGCCCTTGTCTTGAGCCCCAGATAGACGGGCTGCAGGATAAATATCCTGGCGACCCAAAAAACAATCATTGACATCAAGATGGACCTTCCGAGGCCGGTGCCGGCGATTTCCGGGGCATGGAACAGGTAGAGATACCCGAATATCAGCCAGAACACCATCAGGCACAGATTCATGATTTTCATGCCGGCCCGGTTGGCCGGCGCCAGGGATGCCAGGTCTTTCTTCCACCTGAGCATTTTTGGGAAAAGTACGTGGATGATGGCGCACAGGATGTTGTAGCCGCCGGCCAGGCGAACGATCATTTCAGCGTCCATGTCAACTTCCCTCCTGGTCTGGTAAGGGCCGCTTGGCCAACACATTCGCCGATGTCAGTCCTGGTCGACGATGACGTACTTGACCGGCACTCTGACCCAGCACTGGATTGGCCGTCCGTCTTTACGGGCCGGCCTGAACCGTAAGGATCGAGCCACCCGGACGGCCGTTCGGTTCAGGAGGTCATGGGCCGAGCGACGGACCGTCTCCACCCGGCCCACCCGGCCGTCCTTGGTGACCAAAACCTTTAAAATTACCCGGCCCTGCCAGCCCCGTTGCCGGGCCCACTCGGGGTAGTGGCGCTGGAAGAGGTGGCGGTTGAGGCACACGGCCCGAACGTCGGGCTCGAGGAGTCCCGGCCGCCGAGCCGGCCCGAGGTGGGCCGTCCGCATCTGGCCTGGCGGGGCCGGCGAACCAGACCTCACTGTCGGCGGCCTTCCTGTCGCGGCCACCCGCCAGGCCCGGGCCGGTCTGGTCCTTGTCTTTTGGGGACGCCTGGCCCGCGGTCGGGCCCGGGGCCTGACGCGCCGTCTGATTCGACGGACCGTCTTCTTGACCACCGGCCGCGGCCGTGTTGCCTGGGGGGCGGGCCGGGGCTTGGGTCGAACCTGAGGCCAGGGCGGTTTGACCTGATGGGTGATCTCGGCCGGAGGGCGGGGGAGGACCTTCTCGGTCACAGACGGCGCGGGCCGGGTCTGACGGGCCGCCGCTTTGTTCGCGGCCGGTCCGGGCCGGGCGGGCAGGGCCAGGGACACGACCAGCCCCGGGGCCTTTGACCCGGCGCCTCGCCGGAAAAGCGGGGCCGCCGCGGCCAGAAAGGCCCCATGGGCCAGGCTGACCAGGCAGAACAAGACGATAAAGCGGCGGCGGGTCTCCTTCACTTCGGTCTGACCTTTGGCCGCGAGGGCCGCACCTGGAGCGACACGTGGCTGAAGCCGCTCCTCCTTACGGCGTCGAAAACCTCGATGATCCGCTGGTACGGGGTCTTCTGATCGCCGAAGATGTAGACCGGCTGTTTCTTGTCCGCGGCGTATTTGGCCTTGAGACCGGCCACCAGGCCGCGAAGGTCCACCGGGCTCTTGTTTAGGGCCAGGGCGCCGTCGGCATGAATGGTGACGGCGATGTGTCTGTCCTGGGCCTGGCGGGCGTCGCCGGCCAACGGTAGTTTGACCGGCAGGCCGCGGTGCACGGTCATGGACAGCATGGCGTAGATGAAGAAGACCAGGAGCAAAAAGATGACGTCGATCAGCGGGATCATCTCGATCCGGGCGCGCCGGGCGGCCGTGACCTTGACCTTCACGCCGCGCCCCCGTTGCCCCGGAGGGCCAGTTCGAGCCGGGTGCCCCAGTTCTCGAGGGTGGCGGCCATCTGCTCGGTCCGGTGCTGAAAATAGTTGAACGGGAACAGGCAGCAGACGGCGATGGTCAACCCGGCGGCGGTGGTGACCAGGGCCTGGGCGATGCCCGACACCACCTCCCGGGGGCTGCCCAGCGAGGCGTCGCCCAGCATGTCAAAGGAGTAGATGATGCCCGTCACCGTGCCCAGGATGCCCAGGAGCGGGGCGACGGTGATCATGGTGTCCAGGACGACCATCAGCCGTCTCATCCGCCGGACCTCGCCGGCGGCCGCCTGCTCCATGGCCCGGGCCGGACCCGTGGCCCGGTGGACCAGGCCCGAGAACAACACCCGGCCCACGGCGTCGCCGGCGCCCTGGCTGGCCCGAACGGCCTCATCCAGATCGCCGTTCCCGGCCAGGGACACCACCTCTTCGGCCCGGGCCTCGTCCAGACGCCGGCCCTCCCGCCACCAGAACCAGACCCGCTCCAGGACCACCGTGAAGGCGACGATCGAGCAGACCAGCAGCGGATACATGATCGGGCCGCCCTTTTGAAAAATGGCCCACATGAACGAAATACCCCCGATAACAAAAGGCCCCCCAAACCTCTCCGGTTCGGGGAGCCTACCCAGTTTATCAGCTCCACTTGTGTCGGGACCGCGCCGCTTCCTCGGCGGCCGAGACCTAGCCCGGATTATTCATCGGGATATCAACGCCTCGTCACGAACCCTCATGAATGATCCGGCCTGGGGAGACGGGCAGGTCTTCTGACTTCCGGATCGCTCTCAGGCCGAGCCTTCCCAGCAGCCTCGAGACTGCCAGTGGCGTCGCACGGCCGTCGTCCCCGGTTACAGCGGCGGGACCGTATCGGACTTTCACCGAATTTCCCTGTTCGGCCCTGGTGGGCACCCGCCTCCCTGACGGTTGATTAACTATGTATCAAGCCAGCGCTCGGTCGTCAAGCTTCTCCTCATTCGGGGCGGGGACAGGCCCGGCAGGCCAGAGTCGGCCACAGGGGGTGACTCCGGGCCCGGTCGGGCGGTGACTGGGGCGGACGACCGCCCTTGCCGGCCAGATAGGCCTTCATCTGGCGGATGAGGGCCTTGACCACCGCCTGGTGGGTGGCCCGGGCGGCCAGTTCGCCCAGCTTGGTGTGACCGCCGGCCAGGGTTTGACGCCGTCCCCGCCCGGCGACGATGATCACCTCGTCGGTGCCCGTGCCGGTGGCCAGGACCTTGGGGGTAAAGCTGCTTTTTATGGCCAGGTCCTGGAGGGCGGCCGACTTGGCCTCGGTGACGGTGATGATCAGCCGGGCCATGGCCGCCGGGGTCAGATCGACCGAGACGACGAGCAGCACGTTGATCGTGCCCGGCGGCCGGCGAGGGACCCTTTTACCATCGATCCAATCCCCGAAGTCCGTCCCGGCCCGCATGGCGTTGGACCCGGCCCCGGCCGTGACCAGGGCGGTGACCGTCAACCGGCCGTACTTCTTGGTGACCACGGCCAGGCACCGCGGATCGGCCGCCGTGGACAGGAGCACGGCCTGACTGGGGTCGAGCCGGAATTTTTGGAGGGCCGAGGCCAGGACCGCCTTCTCGTAAGTGGCCACGCCGAACCGGCTGATGAACGCCCAGGTTTTAGGCGGCGCGCCGTGCAGGGCCGCCGCCCGGACGCGCCGATACCCGTGCCGGGTGGACAGGGCCGCCCGCGGCCGCGCGAACACCACCAGGGCCGTCCGGGCCTCGAACCGGATTTGCTGGCGGCTGATCCGCTGGGTGATGAACTGGGCCGTGGCCATCGGCGCGGCCGGGACCTGAAATTGACAGACGTTGGTGATGGCGATGGTCAGGCCGTAGAAGATGATGGTCATCAGGGGCGCCATGGGGGACTCCTAACCAAGAGTGGCGGGTGCCGGTCGGCTAGGCCGGCCAGAACCGTGAAAACGGACGACACGGAGGCGGGACCGGCCTGGCCTCGGGCCCGAAACCGAGCTTCCGAGGCTGAATATACGAGACCCACGCCAGGGATGTCCAATCAATTACGATTGGGTCGAGGCGTCCAGGGACAACTCCCGGCGGTCAGCGGCGCGGCCGGCCCGCTTGCTTGGAGAGCGGCCGGCCGGGCCGATCACTCGCCGCCCGCTGCCCCGGGAATACGACTAACGGGTGATTGGTTGACCAGCCGATTGACGCGGGTGTCGAATCAGGATTAAGTGTAACCTGAACGCCGACACCCAAAGGAGACGCCCATGGCCCGCAAGAAAATGATCCACGACTTTCAGCGGATGAAGCGTGACCAGGACCAGATCACCTTCCTGACCGCCTACGATTTTCCGACGGCCACCTTCGCCGAGGCCGCCGGCCTGGACATGCTCCTTGTGGGCGACAGCCTGGGAATGTGCGTCTATGGTTACCACAGCACCGTGCCGGTGGTCATGGACCAGATGATTTGGCACTCCCAGGCGGTCCGCCAGGGCGCGCCGAACACCTTTGTCATCGGCGACATGCCGTTCATGAGCTACCAGGGGGCGATTTTCGGGGCGGTCGAAAACGCGGCCCGGTTTCTCAAGGAGGCCGAGTGCGACGCGGTCAAACTCGAAGGCGGCGTGCGGGTGGCCGAGCGTATCCGGGCCATTGTCGAGGCCGGGATCGTGGTCATGGGTCACGTCGGGCTGACGCCCCAGAGTTCGGGTCAGCTCGGCGGCCACAAGGCCCAGGGCCGGACCGCCGCCAGCGCCCGGGCAGTGGTCGAGGACGCCCGGGCGGTCCAGGCGGCCGGGGCCCAGATGATCCTTTTGGAGGCCGTGCCGCCCGAGGTGGGCGCCTTCATCACTCGGGAACTGGACATCCCGGTCCTGTCCATCGGCGCCGGACCGGACTGCGACGGGCAGTTGCTCATCGTCTCGGACATGATCGGCCAGTTCCAGGCCTTCACCCCGAAGTTCGTCAAGAAGTACGCCGACGTGGCCGGGGTGGTGACCGAGGCCATGAAGGCCTACGCGGCCGAGGTGCGCGGCGGCCAGTTTCCGACCGATGAGCACTGTTACCGGATGATCGAGGGCGAGGAGGAGAAGTTCCTGCAGTTGATGGGCCGCTGAGGTCCGTCTCGATCCGACGGCCGCCGGCCCGGCCCGGACCGCCGGAAACCGGCCGGTTGTCGGTCTTAATCGGCGATCAGTTCCAGGATCAAGTGTTCGGCCCGCTCCATGGGGGTCCGGGCGGTGTTGATGGTCAGGTGATAGAGGCTGGGGTCATTGGGGTCGATGTCGACAAAGGCTCGCAGATAGCTGTTGCGACGCCGATCGTGGGCCTTTAGGGCCGCCTTGGCCTCCTTGTCCGTGGCCTGGTAGTATTCCATGGCCTGTTTTAGCCTGAACTCGTGGTCAGCCACCAACAGGACGTGGAAGGCCCCGGGGAGGTGCTTGAGGATGTGCTGGCCGCCGCGCCCGAGAATCACGGCGTCGCCTTTCTGGGCGATCTCGGTGATGACCTCGGTCACCGTGGCGATATAGTCGTGGCTGTCCATCAATCCCGAGTCGGTTTTCAGCAGGGAGTCGATGTAGTCCCGAGGAAAAATTTTGTCCACCAGGCCCATGATCCAGGACCCGGCCGATTTCTCTGCGGCGGCGGCCCCACTCATGCTCACGCCCCCCCGGGCGGCGACCTTTTTCAGCACGTCCCGGCTGACGTATTGATAGCCCAATTTGTCGACCAGTGCCCGGGCCAGCTTGTCCCCGCCGGCGCCGAATTGCCTCGAGATGGTGATCACCGCCATGATTCGCCTCGCTGGTGCTTCCGGTGTTGGTCTGGACTGGAATCGAAACCGATTCCCAGGCGGCACATATCTTACGCCATTTTAGGGGCCAAGGCCAGGGGAAAACGGGCCGGGCCCCACCGGAGGTCATCCCGGAGAGCCACGGTTAACCCGGATCATTCACGAGGGTTCGTTGCGAGGCGGTGATATCCTGAGCGAGAGGCGTTTTTCGCGCCATTCCGGCGCGGAGGTTTTTCATAACAGGATGTCGAGCACCAAAATGGTGAATCGAGCTTTGCAGACGATAAGGCCTTCGGTCGCGGCGGCGCGTCCAAACCGCCACCCTGCAACCCCGCGAATCAAGGTGCCAACCGGCACACGCCGTAGTAGAAGTCTCAAGAAAAATCCGGGTTAAGGGAGATGATGCGGGCCTACCGGATTGAGCGGGAATCGATCTGGAAGTTGGCTGAGTGCGCCGACGCCCCCGCCGACCTTGGCCTGCGCTAGGCCTTAGGTCAGGGTGGTGGGGCAGTGGACGCCGGTGTGTTGGAGGTCGAGAACGAATCCGATAAATCCCGGCCTAGCTGGTCCACGGTCAATCCCCGGGCGCCCTCCTTATCGCGGCCACGACGATGAGGGCGGCGATCACCAGGCAAAGAGGCGAGTAAATAATGAGATTGAGTCTTTCAAAGGGGGCGCCCGCATCGGCCGGCCTGATCTTGCTGAGAAACAGGCCCACGGATCCTCGCAGGGCGAACACGCCCACCATGGCCCACACGGCCACAGTAAACAGCCAGCCCGGCCAAGGCGGCCTCAAATAACCTCGAATGGCCAGAACCAGCCAGGCGCCGACCAGTAACGCCAGGGCGACCATCAACGTCACCACGGCCGGCATCTTCCTCGAACCCGAGCCCATCACCATGGCCACCAAGGACGCCTCGTCGTTCCCCGGCCAGTATCCGCCCCAGGCCCAGTAGATGTGGATCGCGGCCACGATACAAAGGATCAGGCAGGCCAACACGGCCGCAACTTTCTGAATCACGTCCTCCTCCCATCAGGCCGATGATTGATTTCGTGACCGACTTCATTCGATTGACAGCCATAACCCGGAATCATGCCGCAGTTGCCGCGACACAGTCCCGGTTACCCCTTGCCAAGCCGATTATTCGGCCATTTAAAGAAAAAACTTGCTCTGCCTGGGCTCTTCGCGCCTCTTGAGCAAGAAATTATTATGGTCACCCTCGCACCTCAACGTGTTTACTACAAGAGCGCACACCACCCCACTTTTTTTCCTCACTGTCAGGCCTCGGTCCACCCGACCGCGACCGGCGCCGCGTGGGAACGGACTCGCCTGAAACGCGGCCGCCGATTTGGTGTTCCGGTCGGGGCGCCCGTGGTCAAGCACTCCCGTGGGTTCAGGTCCGCTTTGTTTGACCCGTTTCCGGTCGAGCGTCGAGCCGGCCGGTCTCCGCCGCCCGGGCCCCCAGCCGCAGGATCAGGAACGTGGCGCATAAGATTAGGCTGACGTCCACCCAGGCCCCCAGGCGCATGAGGCCGTAGAACCCGAAAAACAAGGTGCTCCCGGCCGTGACCGCCTCCAACAGGTGTGACCTGGGTTTGTTGGTCAGACATAGAAAACCGCATATGGTGACCAGGGTCGGGCAGTTGAGCGCCCCCAGGGGCGAGTGGTAGAGGGCCGTCAAGGCCACCGGCCCGGGGACCCAGTGCAAATACCAGAAGCCGAAAATCAACCCGCCCAGACCGAACAGGGCCGGGATGGGCCTCTGGCCGCGCTGGTCAAAGTTGAGCTTGCCCGTGGCCCAGGCCTGAACGATCAACCCAAACACCAGGCCGAAGATGATGATGTTGGGATAGAGTCCCTGGATGATCGAGATCACCGTGGCCGACAGGGTGATGAGGGCCATGAAGGCCGCGAACAGGTGGTTCCTAAGCGGCCTGAGGGCCAGACCGGCCGCCAGGACCACCAACATGACCACGTGCAGGATCAACGACCAGGTCTGGACGTTGGTGGCCGTCTGTTGCAACCAGGCGGCGATGTGGGCCGGCGGCCGCATGAAGGTCATGGCCCAGGCGGCCAGGCAAAGCGCGCCGGCCAGGGTCCAGGCGGCCCCCTGAAGATGTTTATGGCCCATGGTCAATACCTCCCCGCATGCGACGCACCCGCCACTCGACCCTGGTCGGTGTTCACGGAATCCGTCTTCGACCGTGTTTGGCTCGGGGGACGGACGGCTCCCCCTTGAAAGATTAGTCGGCGGGCGGGGGGGCGGGGTTACAGTCCTGACTTTCCGATGGCCTCCCGGGCGAACTGGTCCAGGACGTGGACCGCTAAAATCAAGGCCTTGAACCGCTGGTCCTTGGTCTGGCCGTGATAGAACCGGTAGTAGATCTGCTGGGCGATGACCGCCAGGCGGAACAGGCCGAAGACGTGGTAGTAATCGAAGTTGTCGATGGCGCGGCCCGACTCCCGGACGTACAACTCGACCACTTCTTGCCGGGTCAGGGCCCCGTCCAGGTTGGTCGGCAGCCTCCGGATGGCCTGGACGTGGGGCGGATCGTCGGCCTGGACCCAGTAGGCCAGGGAATTGCCCAGGTCCATCGCCGGGTCGCCGATGGTGGCCATCTCCCAGTCCAGGACGCCGATGATCCGGGTCGGGTCGGCCGGGTCGAGGACCACGTTGTCCAGTTTGAAGTCGCCGTGGATCACCGCCGACGGGTCCGAGTCGGGCGGCATTTTCTCGGCGATCCAGGCCATGACCTCCTCGCCGTCGGGCGCGTCGGGCGTCCGGGCGTTGCGGTAGCGCCTGCTCCAGCCCTCGACCTGTCTTTGGACGTAGCCCCGGGGTTTGCCGAAGTCGCCCAGGCCGATCTGGCCGTAGTCGAGGCGGTGGAGTTCGACCAGGATCTCGGTGAATCGCCGGCACAGTCGGGCCGCCTGCTCGGCCGAAAGCGACATCCCCGGCGGCAAATCCCGGCGCAGGATGATCCCCTTGATCCGCTCCATGATGTAGAACGGACAGCCGATGATCGACTCGTCCTCGGTGTAGAGGAGGGGCCGGGGTCCATAGGGGAAGACCGATTCCAGGGCCGATAGCACCCGGTATTCGCGTCCCATGTCGTGGGCCGTCTTGGCCTTGGTCCCGAAGGGAGGGCGACGCAGGACCAGCTCCCGGTCACCGGCAATGATGAGGTACGTCAGGTTGGAGAAGCCGCTGGGAAACTGCTTGACGCTCACCGGCCCGGCCAGGCCGGGGAGGTTGTCCTTTACGAAAAACTCGATCCTTCCGGCGTCCAGTTCCTCGCCTTCCCGGACGCGGCCCGCGCCGTTGACCAGGTCCTCGGTCATGGCCTGTCCTCCGAGAGACGGGGGGTCGTCAGGTACGCTTCCACCAGGGCGATCACCGCCTGGGCGTAGCGGTCGACACTGATCCGGCGCCGGGCGTGTTTGGCCCGTTTGACGTACCAGTCCTGGACCAGGGCCTTGATCATCGACGCCGTCAGGGCGCCCTCCGGGGCGTCAAAGACGCCGGCCCGTCGGCCCGCGGCGATGATGTCGGCGAAGAGCTTTTCCGTTTCCAATTCGCCGGCCACGGCCCGGCTTTTTTCCTCGGGCCCGAGGTGCTTGGCCTCCATGTAGGAGAAGTAGAACCAGGGACGCATCGCCTCGCTCAGGTACAAGTGGCTCTTGATGGCCGCCCGCAGTTTTTCTCTCGGCTCGACGACGCCTTCGAGCGCGGCGGTCAGGACGCGGCGGGTGATGGTCCGGCCCGTTTCCTGGAGCATGGTCAGCAGCTCGTCCTTGCTCGAGAAATAGGCGTACAGGGCCCCCAGGCTGAGGCCGGTCTCGGCGCTGAGATCGCGCATGGTCATGGCCGCGAAGCCTCGGCGGTTGCTGATCTCGAGGGCGGCCTCGAAGATGCGCGGCAGGTTACGGGCAAGCGTCTGCGGCCGCTTGATCCTGACCGCCGGCCGGTGACGGCCGAGCAGGTCCCGCCAGACCAAGGCGCGATGGTCCCGGATGAGGTGATTGACCTCGACCCGGGTCATCGCCCGGCCCGCTCCTTGAGGATGCGCCTGGCCACGGACAACTTGTGGACCTCGTCCACCCCGTCGTAGATCCGGGCCGCCCGCTCGAAGCGGTAGAAAAAGGACAGGGGCGTGTCGTCGGTCATGCCCAGGCCCCCGTGGACCTGGATGGCCCGATCGATGACCTTCTGCATCACCCCGGCCACGTAGAACTTGATCAGCGAGATCTCCTCCCGGGCCTCCTTCTGGCCCAGGGTCTGCATCTTCCAGGCGGCGTGCAGGACCATCAGCCGGGCGGCCTGGATCTCGGCGGCGCACTCGGCGATCCAGGTCCGGATGATCTGGGTGTCGGCCAGCTTCTTGCCGTCCTCGGTGATGGGCCGCTCCAGGGCCCGCCGGCACATCAGGTCCATGGCCCGGTTGCAGATGCCGATCCAGCGCATGCAGTGGTGGATCCGGCCCGGGCCGAGCCGGTGCTGGGCGATGACGAACCCCATTCCCTCGCCGCCCAGCAGGTTCGCCCGGGGCACCCGGCAGGACTGATACAAGATTTCGCCGTGGCTGGGCCAGCCGTCGCCGGAATGCCCCATGACCGGGATGTTACGCACCAGGTTGAACCCGGGGGCGTCGGTCGGCACGATGATCATGCTCGCCCGGAGGTAGCGGTCGTTCTCGGGATTGGTCACCGCCATGACGATGGCGAACTCGGCCCCGTCGGCGCTCGAGGTGAACCACTTGTGACCGTTGATCACGTAGTCGTCACCGTCCTTGACCGCGGTCGCGTCCAGCAGCACCGGGTTGGAGCCCGGCTGGTCCACCTCGGTCATGGAAAAACAACTCCGGATTTGGCCGGCGACCAGGGGCTTCAGCCATTTTCCCTTCTGCTCGGGCGTGCCGTGTTCGTAGAGGATCTCGATGTTGCCCGCGTCCGGGGCTTGGCAGCCGAATACGTACAGGCCCACGGGGCAGCCGCCCAGGGCCTCGGCCACCAGGGCGTACTCCATCAGGTCCAGGCCCATGCCGCCGAATTCTCGAGGGTGGGGCGGGGCCCAGAGTTCCATCTGCCTGACCATGGCCCGTTTTTCCTCGATGGCCGGAAGCATCTCGGCGAACGATTTGGTGTGGAACTCGGGCTCCAGGGGGATGAGTTCCTTTTGGACGAACTCGGACATCATCCCCAGGATGGTCTGCATCTTGTCGGATACGGCAAAGTCCATTGGTTCACCTCCCGATGGGGGCTGGGGGTCAGCGATAGGTAATCAGGGACGGGTCTCCCGCGGCCTCCAGGTGGGCCACCGAGTTGTAGGACAACAGATTGATCCGGGCCGGATTGGACCGGAAGATGCTCACCGAGCAGTTCCGCAGGCGCCAGTTCAGGCCCAGGGCCACATCAAAGGCCAGGCCCAAGGCCCAGCGCATCACCGTCGAGATGGGCCCGCCCGAGGTGAAGACGATGATGTTCTCGTCCCCCGGAGTCATCAGCCGGCGGGTGGCCCCCTCGACGCGGCCGACGAATTCGGGGTAGGTCTCCAGGTCCGGGTCGGTCAGGTCCCCGGACATCCAGCGGAGCATGGCCGCCTGGAAGACCCGCTTGAAGGCCCGATTGTCCGTCCGGATCAGACGAAAGTCCTCGGCTAGGCTCGGGTCCTCCTTGACCAATCCGGGCAACAGGCGGCCGATGAGGCTCATGGTCCAGCTCTCGTCAAAGCCCGGATCGACCTGAAGCTCATCCGGGGGCGGGGCGTCGGTCAGGCAGGCCAGCACCCCCTGGGCGGTGGCCTTTTGCCGCTCGAGGGTTCCACAAACGGCCGCGTCAAACCGGGCGCCCCGAGCCTGGAGGTACTCGCCCAGGAGTCGGGATTGCCGAAGGCCCATCTCGGACAGCCGATCGTAATCGGCGTCGGCCGCGCTGGCCTGGCCGTGACGAATGAAGTAGATGGTGCTCATGACGCCCCTCAGCGATAGGTGATCAGATCAGCGTCACCCTGCGTCTCCAGATGGGCCACCTGGTTGAAGACCACCAGGCTGATGCGCTCCGGGTTGCAATCAAAGGCGGACACCGAGGCGTTTCGCAGACGCCAGGTCAAGGCCAGGGCCTTTTCGTCGGACAGCCCCAGAGAGAGGCGCATGACCGTCGAGATGGGTCCGCCCGAGGTGAAAACGATGATGTTTTCGGCCTCCGAGGCCATGAGCTTACGGGTGATCCGCTCCACCCGGGCCAGGAACTGCGGATAGGTCTCGAGGTTCGGGTCCGAGAACCGGCCGGCCATCCACCGCAGCATGACCCGCTGGTAGACCCGCTTGAAGGCCAGGTTGTCGGTGAACATGCTCCGGATGTCCTCGAGCAGGGCCGGCTCGCGCTCGGTCAGTTCGGCGAATTGGCCCCGGGCGATGTGGACCGTGTTGTGCTCGTCGAGGTCAGCCTCGATCCGCAGTTCTCGAGGGGCCTGGCCCGGGGACAGCCGTCCCAGGACCGCCCGGGCGGTGTCCTTTTGTCGCTCCAGGGTTCCGGAAAAGGCCTCGTTAAAGCAGAGCCCCAGGTGGCGCAGGTAATCGCCCAGCAGCTCCGACTGTCTGACGCCCTTCTCGGACAGGCGGTCATAATTGGTGTTGGTGAAACTGGCCTGGCCGTGGCGGATGAAGTAGATGGCGCCCATGTCGTCCGGTTCACTCGTCCTTCATCTTGTCCAGCGCCCGCCTGGCCAGATCGTCGGAGTAGAGGTGCCAGGGGTTGGGCCCGCCCTCCGCCCGCCGGTCCACGAAGAAGTGGCAGTGGGGGTCGCCGTGGGGCATGACCTTGTCTACCAGGGGGGTGACGTTTTGAAGGCCCTTGTCCTCCATGGCCTGGATCATGCCCTCGACAAAGTAGCGCTGGACCCGGCAGTCAAAGGCGCTGTAAATGTCCTGGTGGGGGCACCACAGGATGTCGAACTCGCAGCGTTTTTCGTCCGTGATCCACGGCCGCTCCAACGAGGCGTAGAGCACGGTGTTGATCCCGGTGACCACAAACGAGACCATCTCGATCTCGGAAAGGTCCTCGGGGAAGGTCGAGTTCTCCCAGAGGCCGATCGCCGCCTCGTAGCCGGCCCGCTGGATCGCCTGGCGGGCCATCTGCTGTCCGGCCGGCCCGAACTCCTCCTCCGCGGCCTGGAGGAGGTTGAGGACCGCCTTGGCCTGCATCGTCCCCCAGACGAAGAGGACCGCCGGGTCGAAGTCGTCGCGGTCCCGGGTGGCCCGGCGGAAGTTGTCGACCGCCCGGGGAAAGGGCAGGCCGAGCTGCACGCCGGCGTAGGTTTTCTCCTGACGCCTTCCCTCGGACCAGACGCCTTCGGCGGTGGGATACCGGAGTTCGGGCACGGGGACACTCCGTTGAGGGTTCGCCTCCCAGTGTGGCAAGGAGGCGTGGGGCCGTCAATAAAAAAACGAGCGTTCGTTCGTTTTTTCTTGTCCTCGACCCATGGCTAGGCCTAGACTTTTAACCTGAGACTCACCGATGGAGACCAAGGCTGATGCGCGTCCTGGTGGCCGTCAAGCAGATCATGGCGCCGGAGACCCGGCTGCGGATCGACGAGGCCGGCCGGCGGGTGGTCCCGGCCGGACCCCTCACCCACTGGCTGAACCGGTTTGACGAGTTCGCCGTGGAGGCGGCGATCCGGCTCAAGGAGTCGCGGCCCGGCGTCGAGGTGGACGTGGCCACCGTCGGTCCGGAGCGGGCGGCCAAGGTCCTGGAACGGGCCGTGGGCATGGGGGCCGATCGAGGCCGGCACCTGCTGATTGAACCTGACCGGGACCCGGGTCCCTGGGCCGTGGCCTCCCATCTGGCCGGCCTGGCCGGGGATTACGACCTCGTCATCTGCGGGGCCATGTCCGAGGACGAGATGAACGGCCAGACGGGTCCGATGCTGGCCCGCCTGCTGGGCCGGCCGTGGGCGACCTGTGTCATGGCCCTCGAGGTCTCGATTGACGGCCGGGTCATCGCCGTCGAACGGGAGATCGAGGGCGGCCGCCGGGACCGCCTGGAAATCGATCTGCCGGCCCTGATCACCGTTCAGAGCGGCCTGAACCGGCCGCGCTATCCGTCTTTGTCCAATGTCTTGCGGGCCAAGGCCCAGCCGCCCGAGGTCATTTCCGTCGGGCGGCGGGACGTGGCCCGGGAGGAAGTGGTCTCCGTATCGCTGCCGGTCAAGACCCGGGCCGCCCTGGTGCTCGAGGGCGACACCTTGGCCAAGGCCGAGCGTCTGCGAGACATTCTGAAGGAAAAGGCCCTTATCTAGGATCAGGGTGGATTTATGTCCCGGAGCGTGGTGGTCATCGTCGAGCCCAAGGAGGGTGAGACCCAACCGATCGTTGGGGAGATGATCGGTCTGGCCGAACGCATCGGGCGTGAGCGGGGCTCGGCGGTCCGGGCGCTGACCATCGGCGCCCGGGCGGCCGATACGGCCGGGACGATTGCCGACCAAACCGGCGTCCGGGTCACGGCCCTGCACGATCCGTCCCTGGCAACCTACAGCGCCGAGGCCTGGCTCGATCTGCTGGGTGACGTCCTGCCTGAATGGCGGCCGGCCCTGGTCTGTCTGGCCCACGACTCGACCGGGCTCGACCTGGCCCCGGCCCTGGCCGTGGACCTCGGGGCGGCCTGTGTCACCGGCGTCGAGGGGGTCGCCATCGCGCCGGGCGGTCTGGAGTTCATCCGCCCCATTGCGGGCGGCAAGTTCATGGCCCGCCTCCGGCCCCGAGTCGATACGGCCGTGATCACCATCATGCCCGGGGTGTTCGAGCCGGCCCCGCCCACGGACTCGGCGCCGGGCCTGGTCGAGGTCCGAGCCGTGGCGGCCCGCTGTTTGCGGACCCGCTCGCTGGGCGTCAAGTCGTCGGGTCTCTCAACGGCCGGGCTGGACCAGGCCGACGTCATCGTCGCCGCCGGGCGGGGCGTCGGCCGGCCGGAGAATCTGGCCTTGATCGAGCGGCTGGCCGCCCTGTTCCCGCGCTCGGCCGTGGCCGCCTCCCGGCCGGTGGTCGACGCCGGCTGGCTGGAGTACCGCCGCCAGGTGGGCCAGACCGGGGCCACGGTGGCCCCCAAACTCTACATCGCCTGCGGCGTGTCCGGCGCCCGGCAGCACACCATGGGCATGCAGGGCTCCGGGTTTATCGTCGCCATTTCCATTGACCCCGACGCGGCCATCTTCAATCTGGCCGACGTGGTCGTGGTCGAGGACCTGACCCGTTTCATCCCGGTCTTTGTCGAGTTATGCCAGGAAAATCAGTATTGAGCCATCGCCAAGCCGGAAGTCCCGGGCAACGTAGCTCTCACCGACTTCCCTATCCCGATGAATCATTCGGGCTGGAACACGGGGCGGCGTCCCGAGGCGGACGGTCACTTTTCCCATCTGACGACCACGATTATCGTTGGGGGCAGACCTGGCGGTACCCGGTCTTGAAGACCCGTCCCTGGCGATAGATCGTCTCCCGGACGATGACGCAGCCGGTGTTGGTGTCGCGGCCGATGGGGGTCGACACCACCCGATCCCGGCCGCCGCCGGCCACGTGCTGGACCG
>JAHJDS010000274.1 GCA_018812395.1 Pseudomonadota bacterium | reverse complement strand
TATAGGTCACCCGTTTCATCCCCTCGTCTCGTTGCCGCCCGTCGGCCAGATACCGGGGAATATCCTCGGCCCGGACCGGACCCCAATGAACCGACCAGCCCGTCTCCTTGGCCACGTTTTTCGCTCGGACACCCGGGGCGGCCAAGGGGGGTAGGATCAGCCGTCGATGATCCACCTTGTCCACCAGGGTGCTGGTCTTGACCGCCGAGACGACTGAATGGGTGTTTAGCTCTTCTCCCCCGGCCGCGCACCAGACGTTGACCCCCTTGGAGTCGGCCACCAGCAGCCAGGCGTCAACTCCGGCCCGCTTCAGGAGGCGGGTCACCCGCTTGACGGTCAGGTCGAAGTTGCAGGTGACCAACACCGGACTATGGCGGCCCGGCTCACCCACCGGCCGCAGCCCGACCGGGGTCGGACAGGGAAACAGCCGGAAGAAAAACCCCCAGATAGTCTTGATCCAACTCATCAGTCCGTCTCCTCACCGGGGCGGCGGGCGACCACCAGGGCAAAGGCGTCGCCGTGGCTGCGGGCTTCCTTGGCCACGACCAGACCGGCCGCCGCCACCTCATTGGTCAGGTTTCTTAACGGCCGGGTCAAGGCCCGGGAAACCAGATAGGTCAGGGCCATGAGCGGCAGGCGAATCAGGGCCTGGAACAGGCGGCGCGACATGGATCGGGCCGCGACCTCGTCGGCCACGACCAGCCGGCCGCCCGGCTTGAGCACCCGGGCGGCGTGTTTTATTGCGAAGCGCCGCTCGTCGTCACTCAGTTCGCTCAAGACCAGAGTCGCCACCACGGCGTCATAGGCCCGGTCGGGCAGGCGGTCCATGCCGTCCACGCCCAGGGGGCGGACGCTGAACCGACCGCCCAGGCCTTCGTCCTCGATCCGCTTCCCAGCCACGGCCAGCATGGCCGGGCTGAGATCAAAGCCGTCCACCGTGGCCCCGCGTTGGATCATCATCGCCGCCAGTTCGCCGGTGCCGCAGCCGATTTCGAGGACATGACCACCGGCCAATATCTCGCCCGCCACCGCCTCCTTGACGGCCCGGACCCGGCCTTTACTGACCCGGTCCATCCGGGCGTCGTATGACCCGGGTCTCATTTCCAGGATTTTCATGAACACGTAGCTGAACATGGCGACCCCGCCCGTGGTTAATCGTGGTCCTTGGCGCCGTCCTCGTGTCCGGCCGTCAGGATGCCCCGGGTTAAAAGTCTCATGGTCTGTCGTCGGATGGTCTCCCGGTCAAGACCCCGGCCCTCGAAAATGTGGTGGAGGATCAGGCCGTCAAAGACCGAGATCAGCAGCTCGGCCAGGGCCCCGGGCTGGAAGTCGCCTTGCACGTCCCCGTCCGCCTGTCCTTCCCGGATCAGGTGCTCGAGGATTTGACGCATTTGCCCGTAAATCTCGGCCAGCCCGATTTGATCCGCCGGGTCCGTTCGGGCGGCCCCGAAATAATCCACGTACACGGCGCAGTGGTCCTCCCACTGGGCGGCGTGGTCCAGGGCGAAGTCGGCCAGGGCCAGGAGCTTGTCCGCGGCGGTGGCCTTTTGGTCCATGGCCATGGCGGCGCCACTGGTAAACGTCTGGAAATAGTCATCAAAGGCGAACCGGAGGATGTCGGCCTTGTCCCGGAAGTATTCATACAGGGTGCCCTTGCCCACCCCGGCGGCCCGGGCGATGTCGGCCATTCTGGTCTGGTTGTAGCCCCGGGTACGAAAGACCTTGATCGCGGCGGTGGCGATGTCCTGAGACTTGGCCTGTCTATCGACTATCTTAGGCACTCGGTCGGCCCCCTTTTTATGACCGACGCGTCGGTCAACTATATGATGGGCATCATCGACAGGTTTGTCAAGGAGTTAATTACTGGCTGGCTGAAAAATCAACGATCAGCCGGGTCGTCCGGTCCGGGCACTCCTCCTGGGGGACGTGGCCGCATTTTTGAAGCACCACCAGCCGCGAGCCCGGGATGGACTTGTTCAGCTTCCGGCCGACGGTGAGCGGCACCCACTTGTCGCCGGCCCCCCAGATGATCAGCGTCGGGACCCGGATCCGGCCCGCCCGGTCGTAAAAGGGCTTGATCTGGTGAATCGAACTCAGGACCGCCTGCTGG
>JAHJDS010000273.1 GCA_018812395.1 Pseudomonadota bacterium | reverse complement strand
CTTTCCGCTCCTCGCTCTGGGCCATGGCCGTGACCGCCGCCCCGCCCATAACCGCCAGCATGACCAATACCGCCGCCATTCGCTTCATTAATTTCTCCTCCCACAACGGTTGACGACCCGCCGCCAACAAAGAACCGGCCGGGGCGGTGCCCTCTTGTTTATCTTATCCCGGCCAGGGGCACAAGGTCAAAGAAAGCGGTCGCCCGAGCCGGAGAAGGCCCGACGCCCTCCTATGTCCCGGCCCCCGGTGGTGGTGGTTGACCAACGTCATCGGCCCAAAGGGACAATAGCCTAGGGGAAAAATAATATTTTGGTGTTGACAACCGCCGACGCCTTTGTAAAATCATTACCTATCCCAGGTCCTTTGCGGTTTTTAGGGGCGAACGGGGCCGTCCGAACCGATTGCTCCGGGGCCGGAGAGCGGGAGACCATAAATTGAAACAGACCCTTACAGAGACATCCCTGTCCGGCGTGCGAGTGGCCGTGGCCATGAGCGGCGGGGTGGATTCGTCCGTGGCCGCGTGGTTGCTCAAGCGGGCCGGCGGTGACGTCCTGGGGGTGACGGCCCTGTTCCGACCGGAATCGACCGACTGCGGCGGCGGCAATGACGCCCGGACCGCGGCCCTGGTGTGTCGGGACCTGGGCGTCGAACACGTCGTTTTAGACGGCCGGCGCTTTTTTGAGCGCCGGGTGATCGGTCCCTTTGTCGCGGCCTACGCCCAGGGACGGACGCCCAACCCGTGCGTGGTCTGTAACGCTCGGGCCAAATTCGGGTGGCTGTTGGCCGAGGCGCTGGCCCGGGGCGCCGGATTGCTGGCCACAGGACACTACGCCCGGCGGGTGGGACCAGGCGGGGCGGGCCTGGCCGAGGGGGTGGACCGGGCCAAGAGCCAGGCCTATTTCCTGGCCCGGGTGACCCCGGCGGCCTGGCGCCGGGTGATCCTTCCCCTGGGATGGATGACCAAGGAGGAGACCAGGGCCCTGGCCCGCGCCGCCGGGCTGCCCACGGCCGAGCGGGAAGAGAGCCAGGAGGTCTGCTTCGTGCCCCACGGCGACCCGGCCCGGATTGTCGAGGGACGGCGCCCGTCCCTTGGCCCCGGATTGATGCTCGATCCGGCCGGCCGGGAACTCGGCGCTCACCAGGGACTCCACCATTTCACCGTGGGCCAGCGGCGGGGCCTGGGATTGACTTTGGGCCATCCGGCCTACGTCCTGGACCTGGACCCGGCCACCAACGCGGTCACAATCGGCCGCCGGGAAGACTTGCTGGTCCGCCGTTTCAGGGTGAGCCACCTCCGGATGTGGACCCGGTTGGGGTCCGAGGCACGCCTCGACGTCCGCGTCAGGTACCGCCAGCGGGCCGTGCCGGGGCGGCTGCGCCTCCTCGGCCACCACGCCCGGGTCGAGGTCGACCGGCCGGTCCGGGCGGTGGCCCCGGGGCAGTTGGCCGTGTTCTACCACGGCCGGCGGGTGGCGGCCAGCGGGTGGATTGAACGCAACCAAAGTCAACATGAGGAGTTAGCATGAAAATCTCGACCAGAGGCCGATACGGGACCCGGGCCATGCTCGATCTGGCCAATCATTTCGGACAGGGGCCAATCAGTCTCAAGGACCTGGCCAGCCGGCAGGAGATTTCGGCCAAATACCTCGAACAACTCCTGATTCCGTTGCGAACCGCCGGGATCATCAAGTCCATTCGAGGCGCCAAGGGCGGCTACGTCCTGTCCCGCGAACCCGGTTCGGTCTGCCTCGATGAAATCATCCTGATCCTCGAGGGTTCCATGGCGCCCGTCGAGTGCGTGGACAATCCCGAAAGCTGCCATCGATCCTGCACCTGTGTCACCCACGAGGTCTGGTGCGCCATCGGGGACAAGGTGACCCAGATGCTTCGCGATATCACTCTCAGGGACTTGGTCACCCGGGACCAGCACAAGGCCGAACAGGCTCAGACGGCCTTGGCCTGATCGGGGCCGCGGGGCCGGATGACACACCGGAGGTGCACCGTGCTACGGACGATCGAACAAATCAACGAGCGCATCAAGAGCGGCAAGGTGGTCGTGGCCACGGCCGAAGAGGTCGTCGGTCTGGCCAAGAAGTCGGGCGTCAAGGCCGCGGCCAAGCAGATCGACGTCGTCACCACCGGCACCTTCAGCCCGATGTGCTCCTCCGGGGCCTACTTCAACCTCAAACAGCCCAACCCCAAGATGAAGCTGGGCGGCGGTTTCGCCTGGATGGACAACGTCCCCGTGTACACCGGCTTCGCCGCGGCCGATATCTACCTGGGCGTCAACGCCCTGGCCGACGACGCCCCCCGGAACCAGATCTTCCCCGGGACCTTCAACTTCGGCGGGGCCCACGTCCTGTGCCGCCTGGTCGAGGGCGAAAAAGTCAAGCTGACGGGACGGGCCTACGGCACCGACTGCTACCCCCTGCGGACGCGGGAGGAAGAAGTCGGCCTCGAGGATTTCAACGAGGCGGTCATGTTCAACCCCCGCAACGCCTACCAGAACTACAACGTGGCGGTCAACCTGGGGGACAAGACCATCTACACCTACATGGGGGTCCTCCGGCGGCGCCTGGGCAACGCCAACTACTGCTCGGCCGGCCAGCTCTCGCCGCTTTTAAACGACCCGACCTTTAGGACCATCGGCCTCGGCACCCGGGTCCTTTTAGGCGGCGGGATCGGCTACGTGGTCTGGCACGGCACCCAGCACAACCCCAACCCGCCCCGCGACGACAACGGGGTGCCCCTGGTGCCCGCCGGGACCCTGGCCCTGATGGGGGACCTCAAGCAGATGAAGGCCGGGTGGCTGAGGCCGGTGTCCTTTATCGGCTACGGCGTCTCGCTGACCCTGTCGGTCGGGGTGCCGATCCCGATCATCGACGAGGACGTCATGGCCGCCTGCGCCGTCAGCGACTTCGACATCCAGGCCCCGATCATCGACTACTCGGAGGCCTATCCCCAGGGCACGGGGGCCGTCCTGGGGCGGACGACCTACGGCGAACTGCGGGCGGGCAAGATCGAGATCGACGGCAAGAAGGTCCCCACCGGCGGGTTGTCGTCCTACGCCAAGGCCCGGGAGGTGGCCGGGACCCTCAAAAAATGGATCGAGAAGGGCGAATTCCTGCTGACCTGTCCGGCCGCGCCCCTGCCCCGGCCCGAGGGGTACGGGCCCTGGATCGGCGATATGGCCGCTCAGGCGACCCCGGCCAAGGGAGGGAAGACCAAATGAAACGAACCGTGGTGTTGACCTTCCCGCCGACCCTGGTGGACGAGCCGGTGACCTATCATTTGATCACCGACTACGACCTGGAGATGAACATCCTCCGGGCCACGGTCCGCCCCGGCGAGGTGGGCCGGCTGGTGTTGGGCCTCAAGGGCAAGAAAAAGGACCTGGACGCGGCCGTGGAGTATCTGGAGAAGGTGGGCGTGAGCGTGGACCCGGTGGTCCAGGAGATGCGCTTTTTGCGGGACAAGTGCCACCACTGCACGGCCTGCATCCCGATCTGCCCCACCGGGGCGTTGGACGTGGACCGGGAGACCTGGCAGGTCGGCTTTGACGGCACCAAGTGCATCCTGTGCGAGTCCTGCGTCCCGGTCTGCTCGTATAGGGCGATTGCGATTGAGTTTTAACTTAAAGGACATACGGTAAAACGGCCGGGGCGTCGCGGGGCGCCCCGGTTTTTTTATTCGAACTTGTCCGGGATTTTCGATTGGGCCTGCTCGTAGTGTTTTGGGCACAGCCAGACATAGTCACCAGTGTAGGTCGGCAGGCGCTTGAGGCCGAGTTTGGCGTGGTGGGGGTCCAGGTCACGCAGCAAAGAGTGCAGGGCCAGGACCCCGTCCCGCTCGGGCTCGGTGAGCGGCCCCTCGCTTAGCCGAGGCGGGCGGTCTGGCTCGAATTCCTTTTGGAGCAAATGAGCCGTACCGGTCTTCATGATGTCCAGCTTGTGGGCGATGTCTAGTTTCTTGAAAGCGGCGTCGCCCAAGAACTCTTTCAACATGGGCGCGGCCAGGGCGGTGGCCGCCTTGAGGCCCCGGGCCAGCAGGTTGGCGTAGGGGGCCACTCGGACCACCCAATCCCGGGAGGCGTCGAAATTGTAAACACCCTGTCCCTCGTCGGTCATGGGGTGGCGGCAACCCTCGGCCTCGCACCAAAGAACGAGGCGCCACCGCTTTTTGGTCAGCCTCCGCCAGTTGCCGTCGCCCGGCTCCAGGCCGAACAGCCGCGGCCCGTGCCTGGACTCCGTGGCCACGGCCCGGAGCATGGACCAGAAGTAATCCTCGACCAAGGTACGAAATTCCTGGACCTCCTTGAGGACCTCCTCGAATCCTTCCGTGACTATTTCCCGCAAGCCCTCTGTGCGCCGATCAACTTTGTCAATCCGGGTAAGCACCTCCGCCAGATCATCTTCAGTGTACCGGGCGATCCCGGTCTCGATCCGGGTCAATTGGTCGGCTGGGTCCACCCTTTCAAAGCCGTACAGCAGGTCCACAATACCGTGGACTTTGCGGCAGACCTGGCACGGAAACTTGGGCACACCCTGGTTCAGAAAGTCGAGCAGGGCCTCGACATCAAATCGTCCCCGGCACGATTTGCCATCCATTACCGAGGGACAGGGCACGGCGAAGTTATAACGGCCCTCCAGCCCGGGCCAATTGTCTGTGATCAACTTGGTCAGCGTTCGCCTGAGGACATTCATGAAGAACTCGGGCCAGACCGCCTCGGCGTGGACATGAAACTCCCGGCCGCGTTGCTCGCACAAGGCCTGGCCGTGTGGATGTTTTTGAAGGAAGACCCCCTTTTGCCAGTGCAGCCGGTGGGCCTTGCCGTCCGGATCGTGTTGGACCACCCGATAGGGATGGGTCCGGACGATCATCCAGGGCATCAGGCCGGGCGGCTCCTCTTCCATGACGCAGGCCAGGGCCAAGCGGCGGTGTCCGGGCCTCGGTTCGGTATTCGGCAGCCAGGGCAGGTCGGGCTGGACCTGGGGCACGTGCTGGGCGATCAGGCTGGCGTCGCCATCCTCCAAACGGTACGAAACGTCAAACTTGCACATCAGCCCCAGGAAAAAGCGGTATAGTTCCGGGCCGTAGACCGGTTGAGCCTCCCGGCCGTGGTTCAGCCAGACGTCCTTGAGCCGGGCGTCGGACAAAATACCGTCCGCCTCCTGGGTGGCCCGGTCCTCGAGCACGAAACTGACGGCCTTGGTCAGCCACTCGGGCTGGAGCACCACGTCCTTTTGGAGGCGCTCGTCGTCAGCGTAATAGACGATGTACCCCAGGTCGTGCATCAATTCGGCCAGGGTCTTGGTGCTTATTTCATCCAGGCCGTGCCGTTCACAGACCTCGGCAAATTCAGTGTATTCGACTCGCGGCCGTTCGATTTTCAGGAGTTCGTCGCGAGCGGCCTTCCAGTCCCGGTTGAACTCCATGCCCATCTGTTCCAGGTCGGCCGCGGCCCGGGCAATTTTTTCTTTCAGTTCGGCCACGCCCACCTTGTCGCCGGTCCGTTCATCGTCGACCAAGCTGTCCACCTCGTGGAACCCGGCGATGAGATCTCCGAAATCGCGCTCAAAGACCGGCTTGTCGATCCGGGCGATCCGGCCGCCGGTCTGGCAGTAGGTGGACACGACGATCACCCGGGCGTCGTCCCCCACCCGGAGCCGGATTATTTTCAACCAGTCCTCGACCTGGCACTGCTGGACCCCCATGCGCGGCTCCCAGACCAGGAGGTAGATGGACCGGCGGCTGAAGAAGAACTGGTGGGTGACCCGGTAGACCTCCTGGCCGCCAAAGTCCCAGGCGTTGAGGGTCAGTTCCACCCCGTCCCTGGTGGGATGGGGGAGACGAAGGGCCTGGATGTCGATCTCCACGCCGCGGGTGGTTGCTTCGTCCGCCTGGGGTTCCTGGCCGGTCAGGGCTTTTAGTAAAGTGGTCTTGCCCACCTTGCCTTCTCCGACCAGGATCAGCTTGGCCTCGTGGAGTTCCTCGCGCTCGGCCTCTTCCTCGATACTGCGGAGATAGGCCTTGAGTTCATCCAGCCCGCTCTCATAGGCGCTCTGCAGGGCCGGGTTGAGGGGATTGCCATCAAGTTCTATTGCCCGCAAGTTGTCTAATTGTCCGACCTCGGGCGGCAGAGAGGTCAGCTGATTACTCCGGAGGTCAAGCGTCTGCAGGTTGACCAGTTGGCCGACCTCGGGCGGCAGAGAGGTCAGCTGATTACCATCCAAGTCAAGCCGCTGCAGGTTGACCAGGTGGACGACCTCGGGCGGCAGAGAGGTCAGCTGATTACTCATGAGGTCAAGCGTCTGCAGGTTGACCAGGCGGACGACCTCGGGCGGCAGAGAGGTCAGCTGATTACCATCCAAGTCAAGCCGCTGCAGGTTGACCAGGTGGACGACCTCGGGCGGCAGAGAGGTCAGCTGATTACCATCCAAGTAAAGCGTCTGCAGGTTGACCAGTTGGCCGACCTCGGGCGGCAGAGAGGTCAGCTGATTCCTCCGGAGGTCAAGCGTCTCCAGGTTGACCAGTTGGCCGACCTCGGGCGGGAGTTCGGTTATTCTTCTCCCAACCAGAATTAGTTCTTTTTCGTTCTCGCGCTTGGCTCGTTCGATTATTTGGAGCGGTTCTTCACGGTCCATCTTGGCCTCCCCCCGGTGGCCTTGTTACGGAACCCTCCGACCTCATCAACCGATCAGCCCGGACGGCGTCCGCTTGATAACGCAATATACCAAACATGATGCCATTTGAAAACTGGTTTGACGCCTTTAGTCCCGAAAAGTGATTTCCAGGGCAACTAGCCCTGTCCACGTCTAAAGACCACGTTTCGACGGGCTGCCCCGGCCGCGCTTGCCGTCTTATGGCAATTGGCACCGTGACAACGACTCGTCGCGCGGGCCTTAACTTATTGTATTTTCCACTACCTGGCCGAGTTCATATCAGAATTTCGTATTTGACATCCCATACCTACCCGGGGTGTGATGGCCAAGCCATCAACTTGAAATCCGGCAAGCCAAAGGACACCAATGGCCACCTACGACCAGATAAAGGCGATGTGGGCCGACCTGGGCATGGACCTCCCGGCCCACGACGCCTACGTCAACGCCTTCCCGGCCCGGTTCAAGGAAATCATCGACCGACAAGGCCTCCATCGCCTGGACCACGAGGTCAAGCGGATCGCCGCCCTGTGCCCGGCCAGCTAAGACTGATTCACTAAAGACGACCGTGCCTGAAGGAACTCCTCGGCCGCGCTTGCCGCCTCACTTCGTTCCGGCTGCCTGGGTAGCAAGCGCCACAGGCATGATTCGCGGCGCCAGCGTCCCAAAGTCAAAAAACAAACCCTCCAACTCCCGCAGGAGATGAAGGGTTCGGCCGGTGGTTCGTGTAACTAACTAGTCGACGATGCCGTCCCTCAGGGCCACCAGAGAGATGATCGGAATCGGCTGTAAACAGTTGCGGTCCGGATCGTACATCTGCCGGTACGTCAGGCCGGGCCGGCCCTCGGCGTAATTGAACTCCCTGTTCCGGGTCAGATACGAGCACTGGTCGTTAAAGCAGATGTACATGAACTCGTTGTCCCAGGTCGGCCACGGCCCCTGGGGCACGGCCCACTTGTTCATCACCCGGCCGCAGTGGGGACACTCGTGCGTCTCCCGGACTGTGGTCACGCGGTTATCAATGGCTGGCATGGCCATAAAAACCTCCTTGACGGGATTTGCCTAAAAATCCCGGGGATGGTGTTGTGTTTTATTCTAAAATAAGGCCTGATATCGAATTATTCAATGCCAGACACCGACATTGTCGATTAGACAGCCCCCGGGCAAGACGGGCAAAAAAAAGGGACCCCCGGCCAGGGGTCCCCGATGGAATCCTTAATATAGTTGGCGGGTTAGATGCCCAGGTAGGCCTGGCGGACGTGGTCGTTGTGCAGCAACTCCTGGCCGGAGCCGGTGAGCGCGATGCGGCCGTTCTCCATGACGTAGGCCCGGTCGCAGAACTGGAGGGTCAGGTTGACGTTCTGCTCGACCAGCAGGGTGGTCACGCCCTCCTCGTGGATCTTCCGGACGATGTTGAAGATATCCTCGACCAACAGGGGGGCCAGCCCCAGGGAGGGTTCGTCGAACATCAGCAGCTTGGGCCGGGCCATGAGCCCCCGGCCGACGGCGACCATCTGCTGCTCGCCGCCGGACAGGGTCCCGGCCGGCTGCTTGCGCCGCTCGAGGAGACGGGGAAAGAGTGAATAGACCCAGTCCAGGGACTCCCGGCGCTTGGGCTTGGCCGAGTGGGACAGGGACCCCATGATCAGGTTTTCCTCGACCGTCATCTCGGGGAACAGGCGCCGGCCCTCGGGAACCTGGACCACCCCCTCTTCGATGACCACGTGGGGCGGCAGATTATCGAGCCTTTCGCCCAGGAAATGGATCTCCCCGGACCTGAGCGGCAACAGCGAGGAAATGGTCTTGAGGGTGGTCGACTTGCCGGCGCCGTTGGCCCCGACCAGGACCAGGATCTCGCCCTCTTTGACCGTAAACGAGGCGTCCCACAGAACCTGAACGTCGCCGTAGGCCACGTCGATGTTCTTGACCTCAAGCATGCTGGTCCCCCGAATGGCCCAGGTAGGCGGCGATGACCTCGGCGTGGTTGGCCACCTCGGCCGGTGTGCCCAGGGTGATGGGCTCACCCATGTTGATGGCCAGGATCCGGTCGGAAATGGTCATGATGACCTTCATGATGTGCTCGACGACGATGATCGTCATCCCGCTGTCCCGGATCT
>JAHJDS010000272.1 GCA_018812395.1 Pseudomonadota bacterium | reverse complement strand
GTCAGCAGTTTTTCGGCCCCGCCGATGCGGCCGACCAGTTTTAAAAGCGGGATTCGCCAGTTCACGGTCTGCCCGTCCTCGGACAGTTCGGGATTGACGGCCACGGCGTCCCGGGAGACAAGTCCCTCGTCCAGGAAATCCCAGAAGAGGCTCGATCCTTCGGAAAATGTGCCGGCGTTGATCGCCGGCGCGGGCAGCTTGAACCTGATCACGCACTGGCGTTTCTTGAACATGGTCCGGATCATCTCGATGATCTGGGCCCTCTTTTTGGGCGTGATGACCCGACCCGAAGGACTTTTTGAGGCGATATGCACCCCGGGCGGCGGCCTCAGGGTGACGCTCAGGCGATAGGTCCCCTTGCGGGTCGCCCCGGGGCGGACCACCTCGGTGACCGCGTACTGGACCCGGCCCAGCGGATAGTTGGACCGCACTTCGTCCAGGCTCGAGAACATAACCTTCTCGATGATGAAGCTGCCGGTCTTGTCCTGCTTGAAGGTTATCTTGGACGGCGGGGCGACGATGTTGTGGGCCAAGAGGAGGTTACGTTGGCCCCTGACCCGGGAGACCTGGATGATCCGGGACATGCTGGCCGGGAATTTGAGGACCAGCTTGATCTCGCCGCTGCTGGCCACGTTGAGGGTGACCTCGTTCTCGACGTCGAAACACCCGGTGTTCACCACCAGGGCGGCCAGGAGCCCGGTCAATAAGACGATGGCGCGACGGACGGCCATGTTTCCTCCCGCGTGTCACTTGGTATGAGCCAGCCAGATTTATATTCTAACATTCCCACCCGGCCGATCAACCCTTATCCGGCCGCGCCGCCCCCCGCGCCGCCCTGCCCCGGCGCAGCACCAGACACAAGGCCAGCAGCCCGGCCATGGCGAACAGCCCCGAGAGCGTGATGAACAGGACCTCGAAGCCCCACCAGTCGAACAGCCAGCCGGACAAGGCCGCGCCCGCCGAACCCATGCCGAAGATCATCGAGAAGTAGACTCCGTAACCCAGGCCCCGCTTCTCGTCCGGGGTGTACACGGACAGCAGGTAGTTTCCGGCCGGCTGGGTGGCGAAGTGAAAGAAGGCGAACCCCAGGCTGACGGCCATCAGCCAGAGGTTGGTGGTCAGGGCCATCAGGAACAGGAACGGCAGGCCCAGGGCCGCGGCGGCCAGGACGATCCTCTCGCCGCCGACGCGGTCGATCAGACGGCCGCTGGTGTACTGGCCGGCGATGCCGACCAGCAAGACGATCGTGGCCAGCATCCCGGCCTGGGCCAGGTTGTTGAGCCCGAACAGGGAGTACCGGAAGTTGGACTCGAACAAGGTCGGCAGGAAGGTCATCGCCCCCCGGTAGGCCAGCCCGTTGAAGATAGCCACCCCGAACAGAATTAGAAGGGCCGGAGCGACCAGGGACCGCCACCCGGCCGGGTTGGGGCCCGGGCCGGGATTGACGCTTTGCGGCCGGCGCTCGACTCGGATGGGAAGCAGAAAACTGGCCAGCCCCAGGGTCAGGGCCACCAGGGCAAAGACGCCGTAGGTCCAGCGCCAGTCCAGGGCCGCGGCCACCGACGCGGCCAAAAAAGGAGCCAGCCCCAGACCCAGATTGCCGGCCATGCCGTGATAGCCCATGGCTCGGCCCCGCTCGGTGACGGCCAGGCTGATCAGCGACAGTCCCGACGGATGATAGGCCCCGGCGAAAAGTCCGAGGCAGAACATGCCCACCGCCAGCATCACCAGCGAGGGGCTGACGGCGATCAGGCCCATGGACAGGCCCGCGCCCAGAATGAAAATCCGGATCACCCGCACCGGCCCCAGCCGGTCCACCAGCCATCCCCAGGGCACGGCAAAGAAACCAAAGGCCGCGTAGCCGACGGTGCCCACCACCGTCAGGATCGAATAACCGCCCCACAGTTCCCGGGAAAAGACGCTTCCCTCACCCAGACCGAACAACACCATGCGACTCAGGCCCTCGGGCGTGGGACCGGGCATGAAGTGCTGGACCAGCAGGCCCAACACCGCCGGAAAGATGAGCACGAAGACGTGGCACAGGCCGTGGGACATCATCGTCAAGAACAGGACGTAGCGCTCGTTGGTCGTCATAACGGGGAACTCTTAGCAGGACCGGCCCGAAAACGCCAGCCTAATTTGGGCCATTTTTTGTCACCAGGGCTCGAATGGTCTATAATCACCGGCCATGGGGCAGGTGGCGGACAATTTGGTCATGGTTCAAGAGCGGATCGCCGTTGCCTGCCGCCGGGCCGGACGGGCGGCCGACGAGGTCAAGCTGGTCGTGGTCACCAAGACCCACCCGGCCGAGGTGATCGCCCGGGCCGTGGCCGCCGGGGCGGACCGGTTGGGCGAAAACTACGTCCAGGAGGCGGCCCGCAAGAAACCGCAGGTGGGCGGCAAGGCCCAATGGCATTTCATCGGGCACCTCCAAACCAACAAAGCCAAACAGGCCGTCGAACTCTTTGACGTCATCGAGACCATGGACCGTCTCAAGCTGGGCCGGGAACTGGACCGGCGCTGCCGCGCCGCGGGCCGGGACAGCCTGGACGTCCTGGTCCAGGTCAACGTCAGCGGCGAGGAATCCAAATCCGGCGGTTCGCCCGACGAGACGGGGGCGTTGATCGACGAACTGGCCGCCCTGCCCCGCCTCCGCGTCCGGGGCCTGATGACCATGCCCCCCTGGTTCGACGACCCTGAGGACGCCCGTCCGTATTTCCGGCGGCTGCGCGAGTTGCGCGACCGGTTGGCCGCCGGCCGCCCCGGCCTGGATGAGTTGTCCATGGGCATGAGCGGCGACTTCGAGGTGGCCATCGAAGAGGGGGCGACCATTGTCCGCGTCGGCACCGCCATCTTCGGTGCGAGGTGCGTCGCCGCACGGGCGTAATACGCGGTCAATGTTTGGTGGTTCACGGACATCACGTCCGCGCTCGCCGCCTCCATTTCATTTCGGCTCCGTTGTACCTAAAGAAAGCGGAGCCGAGGCTCGCCAATCGCTTGCCCGGGGCACGGACTGAAGACCATTCAAATCAGGGTGGTCCAGTCGTCAAGCCGCTAGGTCCCACGCCCCATTCTCCCCAAAAAAAAGCGGCCCCCAGGGGGACCGCCTTTGTCTCATCAGCATTTATCAGGGGGCCTCACACCCCCAGGGAATTACTTCTTAAAGCCGGCGATGAGCCACTTGCCGCCCTTCTTGACCAACTGGATCGGCACCTTGGACATGCGCTTGGCCAACTGGGGGATCATCTGCTTCATCATCTTTTCGGCGTCGGCCTTCTTCTTGGCGTCCTTCATCTTGGCCAGGTCGGCCTTGGCCATCTCCATCAGGGCCTTTTCCATGGCCGCCACCTTGAAGTTGGCATTGGCCTTGGCCTTGTCGCCGCTGACCTTGACGTCGGTCGACTTCTCAAAGGCGGCGCCCATCATCATCATCATTTGGTAGCCCTTGGAGCCCTTCCGGGGGAGGTTCTTCGACGCCTTGCCCAGCGACATCTTCTTCATGGCCTCGGTGTCGCCCTTGGCCGCCGCGCCAAAGTAGGCCTTGAGCGTGGCCGCCACGTCGGCATCGGCCGCGGCCAGGGCCGTGCCGAGCCCCAGGAACAGGCCCAAGGTGAAGATCAGGGCGACGACCAGCGATGTTTTGGATGAACGCATATGAGTCTCCTTTTGTTGTTTTGCTGATTGACCCGGGTTAATGGTAAATATTAACAGACAACCGGGCCGGCCGACAAGCTATTTCGATCGTTTGCCGCAAACATGATGTCTGTTAGGGACGCTTGAACTTGTCGATGACCCACCGGCCGTTGTGCTTCTTGAGGATCACTTTGAGCTTCGGAGGCTGGGTCTTCATCAGTTTCAGGAAGCGCTCCATGAGGCGTTTGGCATGGGCCGCCTTGAGCTTGTTGCCCAGCCGGGCCAGGTGTACGGACATGAGCGTTTTGGCCATTTGAAGCATCCGGCGACGGTTATAGGTCACCACCACCGCCGCCGTCCGGCCGTTCTTGGCCGCCTTGGCCGCGCCGATGTTTTCCAGGGACCGGCCCACGGCGGCAAAGGCCCGCCAGAATAGGCCATGCCCGATTTCGCCATGGTTGGTCGCCCTCAGGGTGCAAAGCCGCTTCATGGCGGCCACGTCGCCCCGGGCCCCGGCCTCGAAAAAGGCCTTGACCACGGACCCCGGCCCCTGGGCCGCCTGAACCGCCCCCACCAGGAGGCAGCAGATCACCCCCGCCGCTATCACCCCGGACCAGCGCATGCTTCACCCCTTCCGGCGTCATCCTCCACTTGAGGTTCCGGATCGCCCGATTATCCGGAAACAGGGCCGGGCCGTCAAGTCTTCTGGGAAAAAAGACGAAACCGTCCCCGGAAACCGATTTCCGGGGACGGCTGAACGGGCGTATCCCCGTCCCGGTCAGTACCGGGGCGCCACCGATCCCGGCGGCGGCGAGGAATAGGCGGATGGGGCGGACGAGGTGTAATGGAAGAACCGGCGCGGCGTCCGCCGGGCGATGGCGATGGCCGCCTGGTTGATGACCGCCCGGAGGGCCTTGCCCCGGGGTGTCCTGATCCAGTCGCCCAGGCCGGCGCCAAAGCCGTGCCAGAACCCGGCCCCGACCACCCCGTAGTCGCTCGAGCGGCCTTCGACGCTCAAGGCGAACACCAGCCGACCGGTCCGGGTGTCCACGCCGTGGAAGTCCACGGCCAGACGCACGGTCTTACGAATGCCGAGCAGGCCGCCGACCACCTGCCCCGCCGCGCCGACCACGCCGGCCGCGGTGCCCGAGCCGTCACTGAAGTCGGTGATGGTGGCGTAGACCAGAATCTCGGCCCCCTCGAGCCGGCCTACCGGCGCGGCCGTGCGTGGATCGACCCGGCCCGAACGGCCGAAGTTCTGTTCGGCCAGGACGCCCCCGAGACGCCGCCGCTCGAGGATGATGAACCGGCCGGTCTGGAACAGGGCCGTTTGCAGCACCTGGGCCATGCCCCGGGAGGCCCGGTTTTGAAGGTACAGGCCGTGGGCCCGGTTCCGAAAAGACGCCACGGCGACCCGCGCCTTGGGGCCGTCGTAACGGAGCGCCCGCACCTGAGCGATGGTCGGCCCGCCCGGGGTGGTGACCGTGGCCGTGGTCCCGCCGCACCCGGCCGCCGCCAGAGTCATGATCGCCGCTCCGGAGATAAAGACACGCATCGCCTTCCCCAACGTACAGTGATGGTCATTTTAAGAATGGATATCAATCATTATGACGAACCGAAAAGAGCGGTGTCAAATTTTTAGATGAAGCGCCAGGTCCGCCAGATCGGCGAACACGCGGCGGGCGCGCCGGAGGTGTTCGGGGCCCAGGGTGGTGGTCAGGGCCAGGACCTCGAGGCCGGCGCCGTGGGCCGAGGCGATGCCGGCCGGGGCGTTCTCCACGGCCACACCCGACGACGCCTCGACGCCCAGTTCCTCCAAGCCCTTGAGGTACGGCTCGGGATCGGGTTTGAAGCGGGAGACCATGTCCGCGGTGACGATGACGTCGAACTGATCGGCCAACTCGGCCGGCAGACCGGCCCGAACCACCGGCCGCCGCGAACTGGTCACCAGGGCCAGTTCCAGGCCTTGGCCCTTGAGGCCGGCCACCGTGTCCAGGGCGTCGGGATAGGGTTTGACCCGGGCCACGAAGCGATCGAGATACAGGCTGATCTGTTCCTCGAACAGGACCGCAAGCTGGCCGGTCCCGAGTCGGCGGCCGGCGGACCGAAAGAGGCCCTCGACCACGTCTCGGCCCAGGGCCCCCTCGTTTTCATAGATGAACTGGGCCGAAACCGTCAGCCCCCGGCGGCCGAACACCGCCTGCCAGGAGGCGACGTGGGCCCACATCGAGTCCAGGATCACCCCGTCCAGATCGAACAGGACCGCCTTCAGAGAACTCACTTCTTCTCGCTCGCCAACCGGTCCAGCTTGGCCCTGGCCGCCTGACGAAAGTCGGCCAGGGCCTGGCCGTATTCCGTCGAGGTAAGGTACTCCTCTTCCAGCCCGGCCAGGATCTTCCCGGAGATGGCGCCGGTCTCGGCCAGTTCCCGGCCGGCTTGTTCGGTCAGGTCCAGGTGGCCGGCCGCCGGCTCGATCGATTTCTGGAGGGCGACCGTGGCCGGGAAACAGATCTCGCCCAACACCGTCCCGTGGAAGTTGCGGGCGAAACGCTTGAACCAGACCCTGAGCGGCTCAAAGGTCTCCCGCTCGGGGAAGCCGCTGACCGAGACGAGGACCAGCCGGGGCGCGAAGCCGTCCCGCGACGGATGCCGCCACCGGCCGTTCTCGTCCGGCTCGAAATCGAAGTCCATGAGCGGCATCATCCGATCGACGAACGCCTTTGTCTGGGCGCTCATGTGGTCGATGTAGATCGGCGTGGCCAGGACCAGGACGTCGGCCGCCTTGATCTTGTCGATCACCATCGCCATGTCGTCGTTCTGGACGCACCGGCCCGGGGTCTTGAACCAGCACTGCCAGCAACTCAGACACGGCTTGATGTCCAGGGCGGCGGGATGGATCACCTCGAACTGTGCCCCGGCGGCGGCCGCCCCCTGCAGGAGGCGGTCGAGGACGACCTGGGTAAAGCCCTTCCGCTGGCGGGCCGAACCGTTGACGGCCAAGATCAACACAGTTCTTCTCCTGGGTTGGGGCCCGGCAGGCCGGTCAGTTGCACCAGGTCGCGGCTCAGGGCCAGGGTCAACTCCTCGGACTCATTCGGACCCGAGGCCAGACGCGGCAGGCCGAAGTCCAGGTCGACCGCGGTCCGCCAGGCCAGTTTAGTGTAGCGGATGCCCAAGGGGACGAACTGTAGCAACCGACCGGATTTCTGCTGGAATTTGAGCATCAGGTCGACCATGCCCACCCGGGCCGGACCGACTTGTCCGGGGACGTAGGTGCCCTCGGGATAGAGCACCACCAGACAGTTGGTCCTGATCAAGCGCCTCAGCCGCCGGAAGGTGCTCAGGTGGGTCTCGGGTCGGTCCCGGTTCAAGGGCACGCCGCCCAGGGCCGAGATGAGCCAACGCAGCGGCTTGTTGACGAACAACTGGTGCTTGGCCACGTAGCACGGAAAAACCGGTCCCAGGGCCATGCCCGTCAGGGGAATGTCGAACAAGGATTGATGCTTGGCCACGATGACCACCGGACCCGTGTCCGGCAGGTTCTCCCGGCCGGTGATCCGGATGCGATACCAAAGCGGCAGGAACGTCCAGCACATCAGCCGCACCAGACGGTAGACCCACGGCTTGTGTTCGACCAGATCGATAATTTTTCTGGCCAGATAGGTCCGGCTCAGTCTGTATCGGGCCATTCTCCCCCGCCCCGCAGCAACCCCGTATCAACCGCATACATATCATTCATCCTCGGGCTTCTTGTCAAGCCCGGGGCCTGGAAAAAAGGGGCGCCGGCTCCACGGTCTCGAACCCGGCGTCCGCCGGCGGCCCGAGGAGTCATACCTTCTGGCACTGGGGACAGAAATGGGTGCCGCGGCCCCCCAGCCGGAAGCGCTCGATGACCGACCCGCAGGCCGGGCAGGCCTCCTGGTGTCGGCGATAGACCTGGTGTCTGGTCTGGAAGTAGCCCAATTTGCCGTGGACGTCGCAAAAGCGGGAAATGCTCGAGCCGCCCAGGCTCAACGCCTCGGTCAGGACATCGTTAATCGCGCCAAACAGGCGGCGGCGTTGGTCGTGACTCAGGTCCGAGGCAGGGGTCAGGGGATGGATGCCGGCCCGAAACAGCGACTCGTCGGCGTAGATGTTGCCGATGCCGGCGATAAACGACTGGTTGAGCAGCAGGGGCTTGATCCTCCCCCTCCGGCCGCGAATGCGTTCCAAAAATTCGGAATGATCCAGGCCCAAGGCGTCCGGGCCCAGGGCCCTGAACTCGGCCTGGGCCTCCGCTTCGGCCGTGGGCACAAGCTTGACGTAGCCGAACTGCCTGAGATCCACGAACCGGAGGTCCAGGCCGTTGAACGAGAACCGGAGGTGGGTGTGCTTGACCAGGGTCTCGGCCGGCCTGGCCAAGAGGATCTGGCCCGTCATCTTGAGGTGCCACAGCAGGGTCATCTCACCCGACCACCGCAAGAGCATCAGCTTGCCGACCCGGTCCACCCGGCGAACCGTCCGGCCGACCAGGTCCCGCAGATCCCCGTGGCGCACGGTCTTGGGCAGAAAGACCTCGACGCCTTTGAGTTTCTTTCGGAGGATCGTCCGCCGCAGCCCCTGGGCCACGGTCTCCACCTCGGGCAGTTCAGGCAATGGACCATTCTCCTTAAAAATCCAGACAGGAATATCACTCGGTCATCGGTTGGTCAACCAGGGAGACGGCTTGACTTTTGAAGCCTATCGTTCATCGTCCCAGGACAATAAACAGCCGCCCCCAGGTCGAGCCCAGCCAATACTCGGACAGGGCCGACAGACGGTCGCTCAGGGCCGCCCCGGGCCGGGCCGAGTACTCGGCCACCCTCAGATGGAAGATGGGCATCACGGGTAAAAAACCGGCGGCCCGGGCCCGGATCAGGCCGGCCCGGAGCCGGGTCCGGCCCGAGAGGAGCAGCCTCTCCAGACCGGCCGGGTTGCCCAAGGCCTTGATCCGACCGGCCGGGTCGACCTTGACCCACAATGAATCGTGCTTGGCCACCACCAGGGCCGACAGGGACCAGGACCCGACGGCCCCGCCCAACACCGCCGCCGAGAGGTGAAGCCCGGCCCCGCCACGGTTCATTATCGCCCGAACCGAATCAAAGCACCGCAGGGCCACCAGATAATGGAGGTCCCGATCCAGCCACCAGCCTTTGAGCCGCCTGGCCGAGCGGCCCCGCCGCCTGGCGGCTGGTCCAAAGATGGCCGCCTCGATGTATCCCAGATTGGCCTGGGCGGCCCGGAACATCATCTTGGCCCAGGCGGTCAGCTTATTCTCTGGTGGCAGCACCGGCCCGGAATGGCCCAGGCCGACCGCCAGCAAGCTGTCCATCAGGGACACCAGATTGCGGGCCAGCACGGCGTACTTGGTCCCGTCCACGATCAACCTGACGGAAAAGTTGCGATTGGGGGATCGCCGCAATTTGCGGTGCATCATCCAGGTGGTCTGAGAGAGCCCCCGGGCGGCGTTGAAGAACAGGTAGGCGTCCGCCACGGTGATCAGGTCGTTGAGATTGCGCACCGGCCTGGCCTTGAGCCTGGCCTCGAAGTTACGAAAAAAAACGCCCCGAGTCAGATAACCGCGAAAGGCAACGGCCATGGCGCCAAGACCCTTGGTCCGCCCCAGGAACTCGAGGTGGCTGACGTGGGCGCCCAGGTCGGCCAGCACGGCCGCGCTCCACATCAGTGACAACGCCGCGGGGTAGTTTTTCTTTTTAAAGGCCTCCCTGGCCTCGGCCCGGCGCGCTTGTGCCGCCCGCCACAGCCTGACGACCGGCGGCGAGACCTTGGGCGCAAGCTTCGCGTTGGCGGCCTTCATCCGCCCGATCCAGGTGTCAAAGGTCCGGGACCAGTTTCCATAGGCCTTGATCGCCGCCGCCCGGGCCAAGGTAGGCAGGGCGAACTTTTGCCCCTCGTCCCGGGGCCGGGGGAGCGAGTTCCCGGTCAAATGTCGGTAAGCCGCCTGGACGTCGGCCACCTCGACCACCTGCAGGCCCAGGGCCCGTCCCCGGGCGATCAGGTCCTGAAACCCCAGTTGACAGGCCCGCTGGCGGGTGATCCCGGCCGGGATGAGGACCTTGGTCATGCCGGTCCGCTTGGCGCCGAGCAGCTTGTAGTAGATACCGCCCACCGGGCCGATGGAGCCGTCGGGATTGATCGTCCCGGTCATGGTCACGCCCGGCAGTATTTTTTGTCCCAGCACGGCCGAGAGCACGGCCGCGGTCATCAGGCCGCCGGCCG
>JAHJDS010000271.1 GCA_018812395.1 Pseudomonadota bacterium | reverse complement strand
GGTCGAAGCCTTTTTTGCGGCCGGCCTTTTGGGGTCCGACTTCTTGGGGCCGGTCGTCTTTTTGACGGGCGCCCTGGGAACCTGATCTCGCTGCTTGAGCCACTTAAATATTTTGGGGGCGAACTCCCGCTGGCTTTTGGAGCTGACATAGATGCCGATGTGGCCCGTTTTGAGGCAGACGTCCTCGGTGTCCCGGCTGCCCACCGCCCCGGTCAACCGGTCGCAGGCCTCGGGCGGGACCAGGTGATCATAAAGCCCGTAAAAGTTCAAGAGAGGCATGGTCACTTTTTTCAGGTCCACCCGCCTCTCGCCCAGCATCATTTTATTCTGGATGAGCAGGTTTTTCTGGTAGCAGTCCTTGATGAACTCACGGAAGGTCTCGCCGGGCACGTCGGGGCTGTCAAAGATCCACTTCTCCATGCGGACGAAGTTTTCCACGAAGTCCTTGTCGTGGACGTTCTCCAAAAAAACGACGTACTTGTCGATCATCAGCTTGGCCGGGTTGAGCAGCAGAAATCCGAAGTTCATCATGTCGCCGGGCATGTTGCCGAAGGCGTCCACCATTTTATCGGCGTCGACGTTCCGCATCCAGACGTGCAACAATCCCTTGTCGGTGTCGAAGTTGGTCGGGGTGACGGTGGTGACCAGATTCTTGATCTTATTGGGGAACAGAGCGGCGTACATCACCGAGAAGGTGCCGCCCATACAGATGCCCATCAGGTTGAGTTGCGGCGCCCCGGTCCGCTCCAGGATGAAGTCGACCACGTCGTTCATGTAACCGCAGACGTGGTCCTCAATGGTCAGGAAACGGTCCTTGCGGGTGGGGTATCCCCAGTCGACCATGTAGACATCCAGACCTCGATCCAAAAAGCTCTGGACCACGCTACGGTCCGGTTGGAGATCGAGCATGGTCTCCCGGTTGATCAGGGCGTAGACCACCATGAGCGGCGTCTTGACCGTTTGGGCGGCCGTGGGCCGGTAGTGCTTGAGCTTGACCCGGTCCAGCCGCCAGACCACGTCATAGGGCGTGGTGGCGATGGCGGTGTCCATGGGGCCGAGGAGGACCTCCCGGGCCTTTTCCACCCGGTCCTTGACCTCGACGGTCTCCTCGGCCAGCTTTTCCAGAATCAGGTCAACGCTTACCTTGGGGCGGGTCATGGCCTTCGTCCTTCCGTCCGGAAAACGTCTATTTGGCGGCTCGTTTCAGTTGTCGTACCTCTTTCTTGAGGAGGTAGAGTTCCTGGTAAAGCTCGTCCATTTCCTTGTGGGTGGGCACCGGCAGGGTCCCCAACAGGTCCTCCAAAAAACTCTGCCTGATGGCGGTGAAGTCCCCCATGGTGGCCAGCGTCTCGGCCAGGGCGGTGGCGTACTCGGGCGAGGTGAACAGGGTCATGTAGTGGCCCTCGAGGACCTTGAGCCAGGCGCGGTAGTAGTCCTTGAAGTTGTCCGGTAGGCCGCCCTCGTCGTACTCTTCCTCCAGCTTCTGCTGCATATACTTCAGCGATTTCTCCAGGGGCACGTAGAGCAGGAAGAAAAACTCCGCCATCTTGGCCTGGCAGAGGTTCTGCCGGTCCATGACCAGGTTGATCTTCTCCTGGTAGGTCCGCGTCAGGCCCAGCTGGGGCAGGCGAAGATACTGCTGGAACTCCTTCTCGTAGATCTCGGCCCAGGCCCGGAAGTGCTCCTGGTCCAGGTCATCAAAGTTGTAGGCCTCGGTCCGGGTGGTCAGGCCGGCCATCTTTTCGGTCCACTGGTTGTACAGTTGGGTGTAGCCGTCCCACCAGACGCGGGCCATCTGGAGCCCGATCTGGGGGGCCAATTGAGAACCCCCCATCAGGCCCTCCAGGGCCTGTGGATCCTGGAGCGAGGTCAGGACCGCTTGGGTGGCCTTGGCGGCCAACCGCCACGCGCCCTGCATTCGTTCAAAGGCCCCCCGGGGCAACCGGCCCTCGGATTCGGGGCCTGATTCTCCTTCGGCCCCGGCCCCGGTGTCGTCCCCGGGCGGTGAGGACGACCCCCCGGAGACCACCTGGCTCCAGAAATCCGTGACACTCCTGACCCAGGCGTCGGCAAAGAGATTGCCTCCTTGGCCTTCGGACTGGTTATTGTCAGCCATGATCAATCTTGCCTCGACTGGGGTTCGGTTGGGGGGGAATGTCCGACTCCGAGTCAGACCCGACGGGGACGGCCTGGTCAGACCGCGCCTGTTCAGTTGCAAAATAATCCGTCAGGCTATCCATCAATTGCTCGAACTGCCGGCCCTGGGTCTCGAGGATCTCCTGAACACGCCGCTGGGTCTGGGCCAGATCCGGATCCTTTTCGGCCAAGGCCCGGCGAAGTTCGGCGATCTCCTTTTGTTGGGCGGCGCACTTTTCCTCCAGTTCCTGACATCTCTTGGCCGGAGCCGTCGCCCCCCACCAAGGGAGCGTCCCCCACCAAGGCGCTCCCCAGGCCTGGTCGGGAAACCAGCCGGACAGGTCGGGCCAATCCATGAGATTGGACCCGGTCGCCGACCCCGAGAAGGGCCAGACATCCTCCAGGACCTCGGCCATGTTCTCGACCATCCTGGCGGCCCGGGCCATGATGCTCAACAGCGAGGCCCAGTATTCCAGTCGGTCGCTGTTTTTGTAGGCCTGGCTCAAGACCTATCCCGACTGGAGGTCCAGTTGGAACCGCACCGGACCGCGGTACTGGTCCTCGCCGAACCGGGTGTGCAGGGCGCACTCCGAACTGGGCAGGGACCAGGAGGTGGCGATGGCGCCGTGGCCCTTGGGGAAAACGGACACCTCGGCGTCCACGAAGTCCAGGGGGGCCAGGGCCGAGGCCTGGTCCACCAGGTCATCGGCCTCGGCCACGCAGATCAGCCACTTGAGCCCCTGGTCGGCAATCCGCTTGAAGTTCATTCGCCGACCGAACAGCTTGACGGGCAGGTCACCGTCCCTGGTCACCGGGACGGTGTAGGAGTCGAAGCTGAGCTTGGTGATCGACTCGGGCAAGTCACCGCGATCATAGATCAGCCAGTGGTTGATCGCCGCCGCGGTCTTGGAAATCTTGACCTCTTCCCCGCCGAGCCCTTGAATCATCCGGAGGTCCCGGATGAAGGTGTACAGGGGGGCCTCCCGATCCATGCTCTTGAGCTTGTAAACCCAGCTCATGACCTTGCCGTCGACGACCTGATTGCCGCTGGGCAACCGCTTGACGGCGTAGCCCAGGTCTCGAAACCGGGGCGGCAGGTGCTGGAGGTACTCCACCAGGGATAGGCTGCGGGTGCCGTCCATGGGGGCGACGCAGGTGATCAAGGCGTCGACCAGGCCGTCCAGCTCTCCGGTCAGAACGTCCAGCACGGCCACGAACCCGCCCTGGCAGAACCCGTTGAGGGTCACCTGCCGGCCGTGCCGTTCTCGGACCTGTTGGCATAAGTCGCGGGTGTCGAGGACCTCGTCTTCGCCGGTCATGGTCTGGACCGCCGGAGTCGTGGCAATGTCCTTCATTATCCGGACGTAGGTCGGAATGCCCTGGTTGGCGAAGGCGTGGACATAGCTCTTGTTCTCGCCGGGCAAAAAGGCCAGGATGTTGGCCCCCAGGACGTAAGGCGGGATGATGACCACCGGCTTGCCTTCCGGGTTGACTTCCACGCCTTGGGACTGGGGCAGGACCTGCCACAGGACGAACCGGTCGGTTTCGGCGACCTGCTCGTAGTCGGGCCGGTCAAAGTGGAAGCCGTATTCGGACCTGATGGCTCGAATGGCCTGGGGATAGGCGTAGACCAGGGTCTCCGCCAGCCGGGCCTGACGGGCCATGAACTCGTCGAGGCCCTCGCCGCCCTGCCCGGCCACGGTGTTAACCCAGGCCTCCTGGGCCTCGGCCATGACTCGGCGGCCGTGGTCGGCGAGGGCCTCCAGGCTGCTTTGCAGGCCGGTCTGGGCGATCTGGTGGTTGAACTGGAGCAGTTCGAGATAATCAAGGATCGTCTGGTGCGACGGGAATTGATGGACCTTTTCCCGTTCCGTGGCCACAAAGGCCGTCAGGGAGATCCAAAAAGGGGTCATGAAGTCGGCCACGTAGGACATCAGGCCCAGCCCCAGCGTCTGTGAGGCCCGGGCCTGGTCAACGGCCGCGCCGACCATTTTTTGGGGCAAGTCCAGGAACCACCGGGAGAGGGCCGCCCAAGATCCGGCGACGTCGTCGGTGACGGTCATGTCCTCTCCCGGGGCCACCAGACGGCGGTCCTATTCGGACTTGGTCTTGCCGGCGAAGTAGCTGTCCACCTTCTTGAAGCTGTCGTCGACGGCCTTCTTGAAGTCTGTCCGGCCCTTTTTAAAGGTCTCGGTCCATTCCTTGAGCACCTTTTTTCCATCCTCAGGGAGCCAGGTGGCCTGGTCCAGGAAGGTGGAGGTCATCTTTTCCATCTGGTCCTGCATCAGGGCCGTGGCGCTGAAGCTGTTTTCAAAGGCGTTCTTGTTGAACTCGATCATTTGGGCCAACATTTGTTTCTGATCCATTGTACTCCCTCCGTGTTCGTGGCACAAGGCCACCAGTCTGTCGTTTTGTGGTCAGCCCTCTTGGGGCCGTCCTTCGGTAGCCAAAAAGTAACACCGAGGGAGACCGGTGTCAAGGAAAATTTGTGCAGTGCACAAATATTTTCGGCGCCACACAATTAATCAACAAAAAAAACTTGTTATATCTGGTTGAATTAATAGCTAAATTGTCCGAAATGTGGGCCGGGGGCACGGGAAAGTCTTGCAATCAACCCTTTTTTTGTGCATCATAGCATAAAACGCCCGGACAGCCAGAGGAAGTGATGCCTGAAAAGATTCTCCTAAAACGATACGCCAACCGTCGACTCTACGACACTCACCAAAGCGCCTACGTGACCCTGGAAGAGGTCGCCCAGGTCATCAAAGCGGGCCTCGAGATCGAGGTCAGGGAGGCCAAGACAGGCGACGACGTCACCGAGTACATCCTCACCCAGATCGTGCTCGAAGCGGTCAAGAACAGAAATGGATGCCTGCCGGCGCCGGTGTTGCATTTGATCATCCGCTATGGCGACGGTATCCTGGCCGAGTTTTTCCAAAATTATCTCCAGGAGGCGATCAAGGGTTTCTTGGCCTATCGCTCCCTGGCCGACGAACAGTTCAAGAAGTGGCTGGGCCTAGGCGTGACTATTTCCGAGACCACTCCGGGCGATCAGTTCAACCTGCTGACCCCCTTGGTCGAGTTCCTCAATCCGGTCCGGTCTGAAAAAGAAACCGAGCCGGAGTGATGCCGCCTTACCGGCTCAATGCATTTGCGATATATCGGATAGAAAAGCTTCAGGGTAGGCTTGGCGATAACTGCAATTTGGGCGGACTGCTCGCTTTCAGTGAGAGGTGCCGAAAGTGAGGGGGTGAGTAAGAGGTGAGTAATCTTGTCGTTGTCACCGGAATAATCCTGTCATATCAATTGGTTTTGGTTGGTGCTGTGGGTTCGAGTCCCATCGTCTCCACCACGTCAGCCCTGGTCCCGACCGGCCTCCTCGGCCCGGCGGGGCTTTTTTTTGCCGATCGCCGCGGACGGGGATATAATTAACAAAAGGGTTGCCGAAGGCG
>JAHJDS010000270.1 GCA_018812395.1 Pseudomonadota bacterium | reverse complement strand
TCTATCACCGGCACAGCTATTCGGGGTGCAAGCCGGCCGTGTCCGAGCTGATGATGGGCACGGTGGCCTTGGCCGCGGAGTTCAACGGCGTGGCCAAGGAAAAGCACATCCGCGACAAGCTGGCCGACATGATCCTGGTCACCGAGCTGGCCTACGCCGCCGGCTTCACCGCCTCCGAGATGGGCGGGCCCACGGTGTTCATGCCGGGCCGGGGAGAGACGCCCTACGGGCCGGGGACCTTCGTGCCCAATTCGATCTACTGCAACGTCGGCCGCTGCATGTCCGGTGAGGCCTATTACCACGAGATGGAGACCCTGGCCGACGTGTCGGGCGGCGCGCCGTCGACCATCCCCTACGAGGAGGATTGGGCCAACCCCGAGGTACGCGACCTGATCGAGAAGTACAGCCGCCGCAACCCGGAGGTGTCCGCCACGGACCAGCAGTTGTTGTGGCGACACGTGGGCGACATCCTCTGTTCGGCCTACGGGGGCGTCATGGCCGTAGCCGCGGTCCACGGCGGCGGGTCGCCGATCATGGAGAAGATCGCCATCACCAGCCAGTACGACATCGAACACCGCAAGGAACTGGTCAGGCGGCTGGCCGGCATCTCGAAAAAGACCTAGTTTTCATTTCATTCAGGGAGGACATGTTCATATGCGCGAGGTAGTGATCACCGGATATTTGCGGACGGCTCAATCGAGATCCCGCCCCAAGGACCCGGCCCGGGACTGGCTCCACGGCTTCCGGGCCGACGGCCTGCTGGCCCGCCTGCTGCCGGAGGTGCTGCAACGTGGCGGCGTGAACCCGGCGGAGGTGGACGACTTCATCGTGGGCTGCTCGACCGGCGTGGCCGAGAACTGGACCTATGGCGGCCGTTTCCCGATCTTTCTGGCCGATCTGCCCCAGGAGATACCGGCCAAGTGCGTCGATCAGCAGTGCGGGTCGTCCATGGCCGCCCTGCACATCGGATTCATGGAGATTGCCACCGGCAACGCCGACGTGGTGCTGGTGGGGGGCATGGAGCACATGACCCGGGTGCCCCAGCCCGGCCGCGGTCTGGCCGAGGAGGCCTTGGTCATTCCGCCGGAGCTTCTGGAAGACGAGCGATACCGCCACTGGGACATGCTCACCTCCTTCAACATGGGGCTGACGGCCGAGAAGCTGGCCGTCCAGTCGGGCGTCACTCGGGACGAGATGGACCGCTGGGCGGTCCGTTCCCACCAGTTGGCGGCCCAGGGCTACGACCAGGGCTTCTTTGACGGCGAGATCCTGCCCCTGGAGGCCCCCCAGGGCGACGGGACGACCCGGGCGGTGAACCGGGATCAGGCCGTGCGGGCCGACGCCAACCTGGAGGGCACCGCCGGCCTCAAACCGGCCTTCTCCGAGGACGGCGTCGTCACGGCCGGCAACTCCTCGCCCCTCAACGCCGGGGCCACGTCCATGGTCCTGATGTCCCGGGAGACGGCCGACAAAAAAGGCGTCGCGTCCCTGGCGGCGATTCGGGCCATCGCCTCGGCCGGCGTGGACCCGACGATCATGGGGCAAGGTCCGGTCCCGTCCAGCCGCAAGGCCCTGGCCCGGGCGGGACTCGAGGCCGGGGACATCGACTACTGGGAGATCAACGAGGCCTTCGCGGTGGTGCCCCTCAATTGCATCAAGGAACTGGGCCTCGACCCGGACCGGGTCAACGTCATGGGCGGCGGTCTGGCCATCGGCCACCCCTTGGGCGCCACCGGCCTTCGGCTGGTGGGCACCCTGGGGCGCATTCTGGCCCTCAAGGGCGGACGCCTCGGCCTGGCCAACGCCTGCATCGGCGGCGGACAAGGCATCGCCACTATCATCGAGCGGACAGACTAGCCGCCGTTCGGGCCCGTAAGACGGACGAGGAATCATGTCCGACTTCAAGCCGCGCCTGATGGCCACCACCCTGCACATCGTGCCCTGGCGCGATCCGGCCGAGGCCTGCCGGATCATGATCGAGCGGTTCCCCGAGGCGCCCAGCGTGCCCCGGTTGAGCCTGTCGGTCAAGATGTACATGGACGGCATGCCGTGCCTGGTCGTGGACCGCGAGAAAAAGCGGCTGCTCTTTGACCCGAACCGCGGCGACGAGCTGGAGCGCTTCTACGAACGCTACCTCGACGGGGAC